>JAVCCX010000375.1 GCA_030765245.1 Candidatus Zophobacter franzmannii
GTAGGTAGAGCATTCCAAAGATGTAGAATCTCAAATCCTGAGATTGAGCTTTACCAACCAGATGGAAATCACCCTACACCTGAGGGTACTTACTTAGCAGCTAGTATGTTTTACTCAGCCCTTTGGGGTGCGTCACCTTTAGGTTCAAACTGGGATCATGGTACAATAGTAGATGCTACAGAAAGACCTATTCTACAGAACATTGCCTGGGATACTAGACAGCTTTACCATAGATAATACATAGTTTAATTATATGAAAAAGGGCACAGTAACTGAGCCCTTTTCTTATAGTTTGTATTACTTAAATTTAAGGTGTATATCCAAAGCAAGTATCCCATGCAACCTGTTGCAAATAGTCACGATACTCATCTGTGGTTGTTGAGAATGTCCAACCAACCCCAAGTGGAGTCTCTCTAAATAGTCGCATATAGAAACATAAGCCGGCTAAGTATGAACCTTCTTGAGATGGATGACTCTGGTCAGAGTTATAAATATTGAGAGCTAATGGTGCATCATGGTCCATATTCACAATATCAAAAGCAGTACCACACGGTACTACATCAGCATCAAGAGCTACTGCTATTGTCTCATATGCACTCTGCAAATCTAATATCTGCTCTGGAGCAAATTGTCTTGCCCAGGTCATAAAGAACCAGGTTTCAGCACCTGAGTTATCAATAAGAGAGTCTAAGCGAGTAGCATATTCGAAGAAGTTTGCCTGATCCATGTAAGGCATCTGACTCTGTTCCTGTAAGATAACAACATCATAATTACCTTCTGTGATCGCAGTAACCGTAGAAGGTGTATTGAAATGATTCGCAAGAGTCATTCCACCACCTGTAATCTCATCAATCTCAACCCAAGCAAATGGATCCTGTCCCCATACTATCTGTTCTAAGATATTACCTAACCCACCATTAGCGTAAGTATAACTGTTACCAATAAAGAGGATTCTTTCAGGTATCTCACCCCAAGTTACAATTATATCAAGGTCACCGGTTGGTTCTACGAACTCAAGGTTTATCATGGCCATGGTGGTTTCTCCGGCAACAACTGAAGCTGAGCCTGTACCTGTTGCAACAATCTCATCATCCTGATAGATGTTCACAGTGATAGAATAGTCACCCGGTTGGAGTTCATTGAAAACTCCTCGAGCTGTCTCACCATCGATAGTTAGTTCAAGTGACTCTATAAAATCATCTCTTGCAATTGTTACAATAATCCGAGAGATTCTGAGTCCCTGCTCTATTGCAGGTGCTAAGTTAAGCTTAATCGGTACTCGACCTGTCTCGTTATCAAAGCTGACAACATCAGACCTTTGGGCACAACCTGTGATAAATATCAATAATAATATAGCATATATCCAATATCTTCTCATTCTCCACATCCTTACTTAAGCATCATAACGCGTTTTGTTAGATTCAAGTTCTTACCTGATGCCTTGATTATGTATAAACCGCTTGCACATTCTATTCCATTGCTATCTTTTCCATTCCAGACAATTTCATGTTGCCCTTTACTTGCTCCATCGAATAAGGTTCTCACTTTCTGCCCTCTGATGTTGTAAACATTGATTCTCACATCTTCATTTTGCTTACTATTTAGAACAATCTTCACTTCAGGGTTAAATGGATTCGGATATGCCTTCAGAGACTCAACAACTATCGGTTGAATAGTCTCTTCGTTCTCTACAGAACTATCAATCTCTGTGATCAAGGCATTGAAAAAGTTTGTCACTTCTGTCTCTTCGAACATATAGAGAGGAACTCCGCAAAGTGTAACTCCGTTTTCACTACCAATTATCACCGCTTGCCCGTCAGATACTTCACCATCAGTGTAATCTCCAAGATATAGGGCATCATCAAGATAATTAGGAAAGGTATAAGTCATTCTCAGGGCATTACTCCAATTAGCCGGGACTTTAGTCTGATCTATGACTAAGTCTGAGTAACCATCGCTATATGCTCCTAAGAAGATAGAATTATTGTTATATCTCGGTGTGATATTTGGAAAATACTGTTTCAGGAAGTCTTGGTCCATCTGCCCTGCAGTTTTCCAGCCTGATATGATCAGGTTTCCTCCGCCAAGTAAATAACTTCCCAACGCATTGAGATTATCATCGATAAACACTTCTGAAAAATCATCATCATGCCATAAAACTATAGAGTAATTACCCAATAACTCTGCTGTAACTACACCTTCAGTGGTGTAATCATACTCGTCATAGTTCATTCCTGTTAGAACACTACTATAGAAATCATCAACTTGTTCATCAGTTGGAGCGAGTATTGTCCCTGTCATATCTCTTGTTTCATCAACAACCAGCATTCCCATGTTCATAGGCATATCTACAGTCCAAGCTGTTATTACCTCAGAGGGAATACTTTCAAAACCTTGTTCATCTATAGCAGTTATCATGTAAGAATATTCAGTCATATTGGACAAACCGGTGTCCATCCACTCAGTTCCGGTTACAGGAGTTGGTGTTATCTGTACAATAGGTCCATCAAAAGTACCTCGATAGATGTTATATCCAACAATCTCAACTTCATCCCAGAAAGGTTCCCACACAACACGAGCACTGCTATTACTCATATAAACATCAAGCAAGATAATAGTGAGTTCTGTTTTGCCTCTCAAGAGCATCCAGTCATCAGGAACAACCTGATAGACGTAA
>JAVCCX010000023.1 GCA_030765245.1 Candidatus Zophobacter franzmannii
AGCTTGAAGATTCCAATTGTAATCAAGGGTCGAAGCAACGATATGAAGCTCTTCCCAAACTGTTGTAGTTTTAATCATATCACCACCGGGTTGATGAGGACCAGCATCACAACCTGCAGGTCTATCAGCGGGAGTGTGAGATACTTCATAGCCAAACCAAAGTGGTGTCTGCCCGGTAATTGGGATTGAAGTTGTTAATTGTACTTCATTCCAATCACTGTCATTATAAGTTGGGACAGCCTGTTCGTGCAATAGAACATCACCATTGTTACCAGAATATATTTTTAAGACTACTGAGGTAGCAGGACTTTGAAGGAAGAAGCGCATGGAATTAAGATAGAATCCTGCATAGATTGAAAGCTCATTTACTTCATATTTTGTTGCGACTTCAAAAGTGCCACCATCAGTTAATCCAATACCATCACTATTAACACCATTATCCTTATACACCCAAGCTCCACCTGTTCCACTAGATACAGGAGGACTCCAAGTTAAAAGGGCTTCATCCGTATCTAACTCTTCGGCAATTACACCATTTACAGCAAAAGCAATCTCCTGGAGTACAATTTGTCCTAAATCGACATCTGCAGTATTAACAACTACATCCTGAGAAGAGGTTGAATAACCTAAAGAGTTAAGAGTCAATTGATAGGTCTGGTCACAGTAAACACCGGTAAAAGTAAAGAATCCATTAGCATCGGTATCTACTTCATAATAATCATATCCATTAAGATAGCATGTCCCCGGAATTCCGGTCATTGTACCTGAGGCTATGACTTGACCACTTACAGAACAAACAGGCAACGTAATCATAGCAATATCACCTGTTGTGATAACATCTTCCGTTATTGTTATATTGATTGTACTTTCATAATAACCATGGATATTCGCTTCAATCACATAGTCATTTGCAGGAAGATAAGGGAATGCATAGAATCCGTTACCATCTGTCATTGTTTGATAATTGGTGCCTTGCACAACAATATCCACATTGGCTAAAGGAGCACCATTGTCAGTAGCAACACCCTCAAGAGCACCCAAGCCGGATGTTACAAAGTATAGTCTAATATTGGGTACAAGATCTAAAACATTACCCACTTGAGCAAGATTAGGGTCGTATTCAGTAGTATTGTCATGAAGCTCAATAGTCCTATTTGGATAGGCACTAGTACTACAATACCATCTATCACTACTGCTATTCATTTGAGTGCCAAGTGGTCTCTGATACATTAGAACAAGATTGCCACCATTATAAGCATATGGTGTATCGAAGTCGAGATGCACATAATAATCACCATTAGTGAGACTAAAGGTAGAAGCAAAGGCTGGTGTAAGATCACTAGCTGGGATAAAACCACCACTCAGGTCAGCCAACACAGATTCACCTATCCAAATGTTCATATTTTGGTTAATTAACTCACTCTGCCAATTAACATGGAAATCGATTCCCATTATCAAACCACCGACTGTGATCTCATCTGGATAAAGCATTGTTTGAGTTAAACTACTTTGGTAATAAAAGTTGAATGGTACCATATTGTTTAAAACAGACTCGTCACCAATTGTGCAGATTGCAGTTCCTACAGGCTGTACTGAGACATCAAATAACGAAGTTGAGTTATCTACAGGAGCTAAATCAGCTGCGTAGTCAACATATCCATATACCTGAAATTCGCTCACGGTGTTAAAAGTATAATTAAAGATGTAATCTTCTGTTGTATTAGGACTCATCAAGGTCCCGGTTGCAGAAGTAAGTTCGATATCATTCACACCATCGACAAATTGCATCAATTTCACTGAATAATTATCTGCATCATTGGAGCCTCTGTTCAATACAGAAACCGTATAACTACTGTTTGTTCCTGAAGTTGGAGTCATATTTCCATTAATAGACATCGCTCTCAAATCATCAGGATAAGCCACAGGTCGCATAAATGAGATAACAAGATCGTTTTGAAGAGGAGCTCCTGTATTGTTAAAAAGATATTGTAGTCCGTCGAGGCCATCTTCATTCTCGATACCAACGGTACAATTTGTAAGGTCAAAACCTGTACCAATGTTTTGGTATTGAATTTTGATATCCCCATTTGCGAAGAGAATAATCTGCACATCAATACAATCATCCGGTGCTGTTGAACCACCGTATTCAGAGTATGAGATAAAGCTCATGACAAAGGCATTCATCTGGTCTACAGTAGTGTTTTCGTAGTAGATAGCACTGTTTGCCCATGTATAAGTTGGATTAAGGTCATCCCAACACCAGAAAATCTGACTATTTGGGATTCCGGCAGTCGGTATAGGACTATTGCTCAAAGTATTCATACTTGCTGAGTCAAAACCGATTAACCCATTTGAACCTACGAATATCTGGTCATAGACACTGTCGTAGAATGAAAAATTAAACCCGATTGGGAAAGAGCCAACAAAACTGTCATCTGACAATCCTGTAACTTCATTCGTAGTGGAAGGAGTAATCCAGCTGAAGGTAGGTCCGGTAGGTTCTAAACTATTGATGTAGGTGTATCCGAAAGTATCAGGACCACCTGTGTTTTGAGCAAATATGCTCATTGCGAAGATTAAGAGTAGATAAAATAATACACATTTTTTCATAGTAAGTTCTCCCATATGTTTCTTAATAACGGTAATCTTTACTTGGTTACAAATTTATAGTTAACCCTCTCTACAAGTCAAATTATTTATTTTATAAACACATATTCGGTCACTTTTTGGCTCCTACTACAGGTCTTTTTGTCAAAGATGTAAGAGGAACGTTACAAATGCGGAAGGAAATCGGTATAAATCCTTATCGGGATGAATGAAGGGGATAAAGAATGGAATTAGATAATAATATGTGGACAGAATCAAGGGAAACTTTGATAAAAAACTTGCTGTAAAAGGTTGTTTGCTAAACTATACAGTTACCTGAAAGTGAATTCAAATTGAGTTAGGAGTAAAAGCCGAATTATGAATGAATTTCTGATAAAGATTATCCCAATTATCTTGTTGTTTGCAACAGGTTGGATTACTCGGTTATTAAGAGTATTTACTACTCGTGATGCCGACCTGTTTCTGAAACTCGTTCTTAATGTTACACTTCCTGCGATGATAATTGCTACAGCCCAAGACATGATAATGGATAAGTCACTGATATATCTTCCATTCATTGCAATCATGATAGTCGTAATACTTTCCATTATAGGCAAATTTACCGGTAGGCAATTGAAGATGAACAGACCGGATACAGGTTCATTTCTAGTTGGAATAATGATTATGAATACAGGGTTCTGTCTTCCATTTATCGAGGCTATCTATGGGAGACAGGGAGTTCTGATTGCGAACCTTTTCGATATTGGGAATACCTTCATGATCTATACCTTTGTTTACTATCATGCAATTAGATATGGTAAGAATGAAAGTGGATCTCTTGACTGGAAGAAGTTCCTTAAGCTTCCACCTTTGTGGGGATTGCTTATCGGGTTTGGACTTAGGTTTCTGAATGTGAAAATCCCGGCGATGCCAATGCTATTCTTTGAACTTGCTGGTGTAGCGACAACACCACTGATAATGCTTTCTCTTGGTATCTACTTTCATCCAAGAGTTAAACGACTACCAAAGGCATTATTGGCAGTTGTGTTAAGAATGGGGTTCGGATTTCTGATTAGCTATCTAGCTGTAACACTTCTAAACATTACCGGGCTTCCTCGAGTTATTATTCTTGTTTCCGGGAGTGCACCGATAGGGTTTAATACTATCATATTCGCAAACCTCGAGGAACTTGACAAAGAGTTTGCTTCAACGATGGTCTCAATCTCGATAGTGATTGGGCTTGTGTTGTTACCGACTCTGTTATATTTGTTTAGATAACTTGCAATGTTTAGCCGACTGATTAATATGTCTTTGTAAATTGTGGAGGATACTATGTTTAAAAACGTTTTACTGTTTACCCTCATACTTATAGCCTTTCTGACAGGATGTGCTAAGACTCCATCTTCCTCGAAGAGTACGGTGTTTGTAAGCATACTCCCTCAGAAATACTTCATAGAAAGAATAACTGATGGTGCTGTAGATATTGAAGTTATGGTCAAACCAGGGAGTAGTCCTGCCTTTTATGAACCCCTACCACAACAGATGAGTAAGTTGGCAAAAGCAGATGCTTTTTATGTAATTGGAGTGCCATTCGAGCAGGCCTGGCTAAAGGACATAAATAAGAACTTCCCTCATTTGTTAGTTGTTGATGTAGGTGACGGAATTCCAATGCGTGAGACAGATAAACCAATTGAGTTTATGGAGAATGTACACCGCGAAAAGCATGAACATGGAAGATATGATCCACATATCTGGCTTGATCCTGTATATGCCCAGAAGATATGTGCAAATACATATATAAGTCTGATTAAGCTATATCCCCAACATACTGAAATCTTTAGAGGAAACTATGATAAGCTAATTTCTGATTTACAAGGGCTATCAGAGGAACTCGATAAGAAGTTGAGCGAGGAGGTGGATAGAAAGCTTCTTGTGTTTCATCCATCGTGGGGTTATTTCGCAGATAGATACGGATATCAACAGATACCTATCGAAGTTGATAATAAGAACCCTACTGCCAAAGAAACTGCCAGAATAGTAGATTATGCCTTGAATAATAAAATAAAGTATATATTTATTAATGAGCAAGTAGATACTTCCCAGGTTGAGAAAATTGCAGAAGAAGTAGGAGCAAGAGTTGTCTCTATTGACCCACTTGCTGAGAACTATATAGAAAACTTAAGAAAAGTTGGAGATGCTATATTTAATAGCAAGTATTGATATGAATAAACCTATTGAAATCCTAAATGTAAGCTTTAAATATGAAACACTTACTGTATTAGATAAGATTAATCTGACTGTTGAACAGGACGATTTTGTTGCGATTATTGGACCAAACGGAGGAGGTAAAACTACTCTGGTAAGGCTGATACTTGGAGAGTTAGAACCTGATTCCGGTTCCCTCACTATCTTTGGTGAAAAACCGATTAAGAGTAGCCATAGAATTGGTTATGTTCCTCAGTTCTCTACATTTAATAAAAACTATCCAATCAGAGTGCTTGAAGTTGTATTAAGCGGGAGTTTAAAGCGAAACTCTCTCCTTCCATTCTATTCAAAACCTGAGATTGCAAGAGCCATAGAAGTTCTCGAACAGATGAAGATAAGTCATCTTAAAACCAATCAGGTAAGTAAACTCTCCGGTGGGCAGATGCAGAGGATGCTTATTGCAAGGGCACTGATGAGTGATCCTGAGATACTAATCTTAGATGAACCTACTGCAAGCGTTGATATTGCCATGGAGCAGGATATCTTTGAGCTACTACATCAGCTTAACAAGAAGAAAGCTATCCTTGTAGTTTCACATGATGTTGCTTTTATTTCATCTTATGCAAGTAAAGTGGTGTGCCTAAATCGTAATCTTGAAATCCATGACTTGAATGAAATCGCAGTTAAGTATCCAAACGACAAATCCAAACAAACCCAGATAGTCCATAACTGTCATTTGTAGGTTAGCATGAGCCAGTTAATATATGATTTTACTCACTATCAGTTCTTAATAAACGCACTCCTTGCAAGTGTCTTTGCAAGTATCATCTTAGGTTTACTCGGTCCCCTTATTGTTGTGAAGAGAATTTCATCGATTTGTGGTGGCATAGCTCATTCTGCTCTAGGCGGTATTGGTGTTGCTGTTTTCTTAGGTCTCTCTCCGATGTGGGGGGCTTTTGGTGCGTCTATAGCTTCTGCTTTGATAATTAGTTATACGAAGCTAAAGGGTAGTCAGCATGAGGATGTTATGATAAGTGTTATCTGGTCATTAGGTATGGCCATTGGCCTTATTTTTATAGCTTTGACACCGGGCTATAGCCAGAACATCTTAACCTATCTGTTTGGAAATATACTCTTAGTAACCAATAGTGAAATTATCACATCTATGTTGTTGAGCTTTCTTGTGTTTGCTATTATTTTTATCTTCTACAGACAGTTAGTTGTAATTACCTTCGATGAGAAGTTTACCATTGTCAGAAGACTTGGGAGAAACTTCTTCTTCACTCTGTTATTGATATTAGTCGCAATTGCTGTTGTAACTTTGATTAAGATTACCGGTATGATTTTGGTTATTGCTTTAATGACACTACCCTCAGCAACGGCTCTATTATTCGCCAATAGAATGGGCACAGTGATGTTATGGTCGGTGATTCAAAGTCTTTTGTATTGTCTTACAGGAATTATAATAGGGTATCTACTTAATCTTCCTATCGGGGCAACAATTATTGTAATCAGCAGTATTAGTTACTTTCTTCTGTTGCTTTTAAAAAAGAGTCGCTGTTGTTTGGGAAATGGACAGTAAACTCAGTTCCTTCTCCCACAACGCTTCTGACAGTGATATCTCCTCCGGCTTGTTTGATATAATCATAGCTTAGATATAGTCCAAGCCCGGCCCCCTTTTCTGCATTAGTACCGAAGGTTGATTTATTCATATCCAGGACAAATAGATTCTTGATATTTTGAGGTTTTATCCCAATACCTGAGTCTGCAATTGTAACAAGTGTAAAATCATCATTTACTTTTGCTTTGAGTGTGATCACTCCACCTGAAGGGGTGAATTTAGTTGCATTAGTTAAGATGTTTCTGAGCACCAATGACGGTACATTCTTATCACAGAAAACTTCCAGGTCAGAATGAATCTTATTGTTTAGGATAATACCTTTGTGATCTATGTTGTTTCTATTAAGATTTACAACTGAATCAATAATTGGCAGAAGATTAACAGCTTTAGGCTGAATCTCATCTTTGTTGAGGTGGCTCTGACCCCATTGAAGAAGATTATCAAGCAGGAATACAGTTGCTTTAGTATCAAAGTAAAGGTCAGAGATAATCCCCTTTAATTCATCAACGGATAAAACCGGTGAATCTTGAAACATTTCCAGAGTTGCATATACATTATTAACTGGACCTTTCAAATCATGAGCAATTACCGAGAATAGCTTGTCTCTAACAGTGAGAGCCTGTGCTAAGTCAATGTTCTGCAACCGATATATCTCTTTATCTTTTTCATGCTCTTTTGTTTTGTATTGAACCTGCAACTCTGCCAATTTTTGTTTATGTAATCTTGATTTATAGTCATCACTTGCGATCTTTAACTCTTGTAAGAAATGGAATGCTTTTTCGTAATCTTTTGAGCCCTCATAAGAACGAGCGAGGATATCCAGAGCTGTAGTTATCAACTCATTGTATGTAGAATTTTTAGCAAAAGTTAAGCCTGTCTGAGTTTTCTCAATAGCTTCGTCATAGTTTTCAAGTAACAGGTTACATTCACCAAGGTTTACATATGACCTGGCTAAGCCCCGGATATCATAGCCATCTTCTTTGAGATTTATGGATTTCTCGAAGTGTTCTTTACTTTTTTGATAATCACCAAGTGATGCTTCAATGATTCCAAGGTTATTGTATATATTCGCAATTCCACTGAATTCATTCAGACTCTTAAATACTTCTAAACCTTCAGAGTAGAGTTCCTTAGCTTTAAAGTAATTGCATGTGCGATTATATATTGAGCCTAAGTTTATCAGGATATTATTTACAAAAACTGCTTTTCGATGATAGTCTTCGTCATCTTTAGAAAGTATTTTTTTACCTTCCTCATAGCAAGCTAAGAAACACTCTTCAGCCTGTTTTAAATCATTAAGATGGTAGTAGATAATACCGAAGTCATTCTTAATCAAAAGGGCTATATATTTTTCTGTAGGTGGGCATTTATCTTTTGCAATATAGAGATGTGTGAATGCTTCTTCGAAATTTGCCTGTCTGTATTCAACTACAGCAAGGTTACGATATAATAGAGCCACATGACCACTTTGAGCACCTTCTTTATCATACCATCCTACTGACATATGAATAAACTCTTTGGCTTCATCGTACATAGCAAGGGTAATTAGCTCATCTAAGTAGTCATGGATTACATACCATTTTTGACTTACGCTTGCTACATCCACGGCATCTAATATATCCTGTTTAGAACCATTTTCGCGTGCTTTTAGCTTATCTATAGCGTTATTGTAGTGCTTTTGCACAACTTCATTTTCGAAGCTTCTTGCCTTCCCCATTTGTTCTTTCCTTCTTTAAACAGTCTACTTTCGCAATTCCTCTATTAACCTCTGTTTGTTCCAATCCGGATGTTCAAGCCACAAATCTTTAGCTTTCGTCATCCATTCCCCGATTATTTCACCTTCTTTAATTCTGAAGGCTTCCATAATATCATGACCGGACAGAGGAAAAGGTTTAAGAGAATACTCGTCTTTGATTCTCTTAAGTCTTTCTCTCAAATGACTTACTTGCCCAGGTAGATTATACTCAACAGCATGAGAGATATTATCCGCATGAATAAGGTCGAGGAGTTTATCAACGAAATCCCCAAGCTGATGATAAATCTTCCTAAGCTTCTTATCTGTAAGTATTTCACCATTTTTACCACTGCTTTTCAAACACATGTGATTTTTAATTAATATAGAAACATTGGCAACAAAAATCTTTGGGAACTTCAATTCTGTCAGTAATCTACTAGATAATTTCACACTCTCTTTATCATGTCCATAGAAGTGAATACCTTTCTCATCTTTGCTCATACAGCACTGTTTACCTATATCATGGAATAGAGCTGCCATTCGAATTTCTAAATCAGCAGGACTGTTCTCAACAACCATCACGGTATGATCCCAGACATCTGCAAAATGGTACTTATTCTGTTCCAGGTTCTTTAGTTTCGTGAGTTCAGGGAATACATAGTTCATAATATTGAGTTCAAGCATTAGATTTAAAGCATACCCGATATTCTCACCTACCATGATTTTAGATATCTCATCCTTTATTCGCTCTTTTGATATGTTTTGCAATCTGTCAGCATACTTCTTCATTCCATTGGCTGTTTCTTCCTCTATCTTGAAGTTGAATCTTGCAGCGAAACGAATAGCTCTGAGAGTTCTAAGAGGGTCTTCTACGAAGATAATATTTGGGTCTGATGTTGCTCTGATAATGCCATCATTGATATCGCTAAGCCCATAACCGGATATATCAATAATCTCACCACTTATTACATTCTGGATAAGGGAATTAATAGTAAAGTCTCTCCTGAAGATATCATCTTTGATTGTACCAAGCTGAACATCAGGTTTGCGGGATTTATCTCGATAGGACTCCTTACGGGTCATTACAAACTCAACCGTGTATCCTTGCATTTTCACCATGGCAGTTCCAAAGTTCACAAAGACAACAGGTTTTGAGCATACACCTGTGCTATATAGGTAGTTTGCTAACTTGATTCCACCCTCAGGAAGAGACACTACAATGTCCATATCCTCAGACGCAGACTGTCGGTTCATGACCTGGTCTCGGACATAACCTCCGACTGAGAAGGTGTTATTTTCAAACTCAGTATTTTTTATGCTTTCCTTGATTAAATCTCGTATTTTATCCAATTTCCATCCCCAAGTATTAGTATATAAATAATAGTAATTGAGCTCCTATCGTCAATATTTATTATTAGCATAAGAGTTTTAACCTTGCCAAATTCATATCAATTAGTAATCATTGATTATTATAACATCATTTGGAGTGGAATTATGAAAAAGATATTAATCATCACAGTTCTCGTGATTGTCGGAATTCTAATCATCACAGCAGTTGGTGGCTATTTCGTAGCTAACAGCTTCTTCAAAGCTGAGAGTGGCTTCTCATTACGATCTACCCTCTCGGATGCAATGGATAAGAAAGTTGATTATGAAGACTTAAATGTAAAGCTTGGTCTTGGGATTAAAGTAGAGCTTATCAACTTCACTATTGTTGACCCCGCCATCCCTAATAAACCAATGGTTCAAGCAGGTAAAGTATATGCCAAGATGAAACTTCTTCCCCTCTTATCAAAGAAGATAGAGGTTGTCAGCATCACTATTGATAATCCTGAGATATACATTAATGACCAGTTATCCAAGAGCGAGAAGAAACCTAAGAAGAACAAGCCTGCAAAGGAAAAGGACCCTGATAAAGAGAAGCAGAAGTTCTCACTTTCAGTGCCTGTTATTGAGATTAATAAGGGTCAATTCACCTACGAGACAGAGACTGATACACTTTTAGTTTCTAACATCGACCTAAAACTCCAGCTCAAAGCTAATAATTTTGATAAGGGCAAGGAGGATTATTCCGGTAGTCTGATTATTAAGAATGTCGATGGTTCTTATGGTCAATACAACTGGCATAAGGCATCTGGTTCAATCTCTGTGAATCAGGACCAACTTTCTTGTAAAGAGCTTCTATTTGCTACCTCATTGGGTAAATATTGGATGACTCTTGAGTTTAACAACTGGCGTAATTTGGGTAAAGTTGATACAGTAAGACCTGACCTTTCATTCCATATTATTTCACCTTTAGCAGACTTTTCACAATTAGCAAAGGGAGCTGAAAAGGAAACTGCAGAACCGGACAGTTTAATCTCTGAAGAGGAGATTGTAGTAACTACTCCTCAGAAGAAAGAGAGCAGTTTTGACCTTCCAATCAATGTGAAGGGTATAGTTGATTTCAAGCGAGTTAAGACTGACTTTATCGATATTGATAATCTTAAAATTATGGTTGGTGCTAATGACAAGAAGATGTATCTCAATCTGAATACCAAGATAGCAGGGGGAGACATCAAGCTTGAAACAACCCTTGTGAATGGTGAGACAAAGTCTCTCAAAGATTTGGGTTATCAGGGAGATTTGACAGTCAAACATCTTCGACTTGAGGATATCTCTTCCAAACTTCTTAAAAAGGAGTTCATAGATGGTAGACTCAGTGCTGAATTTGATGTAAGCGGGACCGGGGTTGGTCTCCATGAGATGATTTCAACTATGGAAGGTGTAGGAACCATTTCGATTACTGATGGATTCTTCTATCTACCGGACAATGTAAAAGAGTTTGGTAAATATGCTAAAACACTCAAGCAGGAGAAGGTTGCTGTGGCTATTGAGAATAGCTCAACTTATTCTCGTGGTATCTTGAAACTTGATAACCTTACAGCTAAATCTGATATTGCTGATGCATCTGTAACCGGTTATATCAAGTTGAGTGGATATATCAACGCCAGAATTAACGGGAAGCTCTCAAAACAGGTTAGTAAAGAACTTAAGGTTCCAGCCAAAGAGATGTTCTTTGATGAAGATAAGAAACTAGGCTTCAAAGTAACAGTTAAGGGTACTTTTGAAGAACCTGAGGTTAAATTCCATTGGGAAAAACTCACAGGTCAAGTCTGGAAGAATATGAAAAGAGGAGTTGGGAACCTGATTAAAGGCCTCTTCTAAACACTATATTTTTAGATAATTAATTGTGTCTTCAAAGGCTATTGGCTTGATCAATAGCCTTTGTTTTGGGGAAATGATGCTTCAGCTTCATCGCATCTCTTAAATTCCCATCCTTCGGAGGGGTGGCACGGAGTGACGGGGTGGTTCTTTTAACTCTCCTTCCCGGACAGTAGGGACACACATGCGAGTGTCCCGTTATATGGAGTAAATTGACTGTGTCAATTCGTATTGGAATGATCAGTACAACTAACTAGCATCGGCATAGACGATGCACTCCAAAGCCCTCTTGCGTAGAACAACTGTCCTCAGTTGTTGTGAAGAATTCCCCGCAAGTGAGGACACATGCGTTACGATTAATTCAACGCAAGCTGGAAGCTTACGGTACGATTAAGCCCTGCTAGGGCTGAATTGCCACTGCAAACAAAGTTCGCATCTCTTTGATACGCGGACATCCTGTCCGCATCTTCTTCTTCTTGCTTACATTAACACCAGTGCAGCATTCCCTATCTTTCTTGAACATAATATACTTCTATCTTCTTTAGTGTCGATTCGTGTGGTTAGTGGTTGAAAATCCCCATCTGTCATCGAGGAAGGGGAATTAAGAGTTCAATAAAAAAACCATTTGACAGAGAAGCTAACTGTCTGTAATTATTGTCTATTATGATAGACAATAAGGATCCTAAGCGGCAGATGAAATCTGCTAAAAATTCCCCTCCCACGGAGGGGTGGCAGTCGAAGACTGACGGGGTGGTTCCCCGGAGCACAAAGAACTATAAAAGCCTACCCTATAACCCAAGATTAAAAGGTTTTGCTAAAAGTCTCAGAAAAGCCGGGAACCTTGCTGAAGTGCTTTTCTGGAATCAAGTTAAAAGAAAGAATTTTAAGAAGTTGGATTTTGACCGTCAGAAGATTATCGGTGACTATGTTGTTGATTTTTACTGTGCTTCCGCTAATGCAGTTATCGAAATTGATGGTGACAGCCATAACGATAAGGTAGTGTATGATGAAAAAAGGGATAGATACCTAATTGGCTTAGGGCTTGAAGTTGTACATATTCCTGATATTGATGTGAAGCAGAACTTACCCGATGTTATGGATTGGTTGGCTGTACATCCGGTGTTTAGTTGTTTTTGAGGTGAATGGGTAAAGAGGGATGACACCCCGTCAGGCCGGGAAGAGGAATTAAGAACTACCCCGCCGTTTTCAACGGCACCCCTTCAAAGAAGGGGAATTAAGAGACCACCCCGTCACTTACAGTGCCACCCCTCCACAGAGGGGAATTAAGAACCACTAATTAAGAACCACTTCGTCAGCAGTCGCTGATACCCCCAATCTATCCACAAAAAAACTTGACCATAATTTGGAATTGTTAAAATATACCATATCGTATTACATAAGGAGTAAATATCGGACTTAATTCTTTTCTTTAGTTTTTTAAAATGAATGACTTATACTCGGAGAGTTTATGAAAAGATTATGTATTCCGGCTCTGTTTTTTTGTGTAGGATTACTCTTAAATGCGATAGTCCCCCCACATCCCTTATACAAGGGAGTTATATCTCAAGAGGATAATTCTGTATCAGAAAGATTCGACTTATCTGCTAAAGTAGACCCGGATCCACTTCCAAATCAAATCTTAGTATTCAGGGTAGATTTCCCTGATAAAGAGTTTGTTTCAGAAGAGCAATATCCTGACAATCTGGTTCATGACTATAGCTATTTTAAGAAACTTATGACACATGTCTCAGACTATTGGTTTGATGCATCTCATGGTAATTATGAGCTGTATGAAAACATCCGGTTGTATGAGAATGTCATTCGGATGCCTCATAACTATGGTTGGTATGGTAATGACGAGACAAACGATGAGAACATGGTTCGATATTTTGAAGACCTTATAGTGCTTACTGATGATGATATAGATTTCTCTCAATATCAAGGCTTTATGACCATCTATGCAGGTGCAGGTCAGGAATCAGACATCGATCAGGCTCGTACTGATGAGATTTGGAGTACCTTCCTGAGTAAGAAAGATTTACGCGAGATTAATGATCCTGATAACGAGAACTATGAAGGCATTCCTACTAATGATGGGGTCTTTATGAAAGAGCTTGCAGTAGTAGCTGAGCTTGAATTTCAAGACTACTTTCCTACTGAGGAACCTGAATCTTTAAGCTATCTCTTTAGTAACTTTGGTGTGACTCTTCATCAGTTTGGTAAGCTTCTTGGTTTACCCACACTTTTTGATAATGTCAGTTCTAATGGGCGTTCACAAGGGATTGGCAACTATGGGATTATGGGTAGCGGTTCCTGGAATGGGAATGGCTATATCCCTGCCCTGCCAAGTGCCTGGAGTAGATACTATCTCGGTTGGGAGAATGCAATTGAACTGAGTGTTGACCAGACTGATGTTCAGATTGACCAGATGTTGAATAAATTCCACATGAATCCGCTTATGTATAAAGTATCTATCTCAGATACTGAATATTTTTTGATTGAATGTCGAGCCCAGAATCCTGATGGTGATTTCTATAACGGAGTTGCCGGGTTCTCGTTTGATTTAGTACCGGGTCAACCATATTATCCACCAGACCCGAATAATCCTGATGCACCACTGCAACCACGCTTTGATTTCATGTTGAATAGCTATAAGAATTGCGATTGGGACATTGCCCTCCCCGGATTGGGAGGACCTGCTGTTGGTACAACCTATCAGGATAATAGCGGGATATTTATCTGGCATATTGATGAGTTAGTCATCGATGAGTTTTTCACTCCGGATTATGAGAGTAATCATGTAAATGCTATTGCAACCCATAAAGGTGTAGATCTCGAGGAAGCAGATGGGGTGCAAGATATGGACACATCCCAGATGAATCCGAATATCTATGGTGGACCTTTCGATAGCTTTAGAGCCAATAATAACGACTACTTTGGATTTGACACTCACGATGGAGTCCTATCTATTCCAACTGCTGATAGTTATTATGGTGGAGTACCTTTTGAAGTCTATGATATTAGTTCACAGGGCAACACGATGAACTTCTCAGTAAGGTTCCAATGGAGTCTTTCAACTAATTTCGTTGGGGAGAACACAATTCCTGCGGCTTCTCTTGATTATGACGGTGATGGTGTTAGTGAAATATTCTATCCAATGCCTAATGGTTCATATTATCTTTGGCAGGATGAAGAACAGTTTCCTGGTTTTCCAGATTCAGGTGGTTCAGCCATAACAGAGCTTTACTCATACGACCCTGATTTCAATAGAATATTAATTCCATATGGAATTAATATTGTATCCCTACTTAGTTTGGAGCTGGGTGCAACGACTACTGTTGATACTCTAAATGGAGAGCTTAGTGAATTTAAAAAATGGGCAGGTCCACCAGTTGTCACTCCAAATGAGTATATTCTTCCTCTGAACCACACCAATGATAATGGA
>JAVCCX010000215.1 GCA_030765245.1 Candidatus Zophobacter franzmannii
ATTTCGAGGGTAGGCATTTTAGGTTTTGCAACCTTAAGGTCATTCTCATCAAACTTGATAGGAATGATGACTTCAGGACGCATAACACCGGCACGAATCTGAGTCATACCATGGCATGATGCTTTCTGTCCGTCAAAGCTCTTAAGAAGTTCAAAGGTCTTGTGAGCCATATTGATATTGCCAAAACCTTCAGTTACGATGATAGTTGTATTGATATCTTCATGACCAGTAATAGCCACACCAATATCATAACCAAGAAGTTCTTTAATATCATGGTCTTCTATACCACCGGTGATGATAGCTGCGACATCTACTTCCATAGCTTTCTTGATAGCAGCATAAGAAACCAGGCTACCACCAACGATAATCTTACCTTTGCAAGATTCATCAATCATATTTGCTTCTAAGGTGTCGGCAGGGTCTTTTGCGATAACTTTGATCTCACCAAAAGTTTCTCCACCGAGTCCAAAGATACCCTGAATATAGGCTGATTTATTTTCAATAACAACACCTTGATCAGGAATAACTTCAGTAATCACACCTGCAACAAAAGCCTTAACTTGAATTGGAATGCGTGGTTCACGAAGAAGCATCTGACCTGTATGTTTAGAAACACTTTCAATCTCACCATCAGTTGGTGATTTAAAACTGTTCTTCCACAATCCGGTACCTAAGAAACCCTTATTCTCTGCAAGTACCTGGCCTTCAGTGATCATTGCACCAGGCTCAACTTTCAGAAAGTCAACTAACTGCTGAGGAGTACACCCCATCTTGTTAGCGAGTTTAATCGGGATAACATTACCCGGTAACATTGTCTCTGCAACGAGATCTTCTGCTTTAACTTTATCTCCAACCTTCACAAGGACTTTGCCCTTGATAGGAAGAATTCTTTCTTTTCTAAGGACGATACTACTCGTAACGGTCAAACCAGCTGAATATGCTTGTGCCATCCTCTACCTCCTAATCAAACATTTTTTCGGGATATGCTTTGAATTCTTTCATCCACTTAGTGAGACGAGGAACTCTGTCACTGGCTTCTATAGGCAGAACAAATGGTCTTCGGCCACGAGTATCAAGAACGATACCCACAACACCACCATGAAGGTCTGTCTCAAGAGTTGTATTCTTACCTGCACCGACATCGAGTCCACGACCCGGTTTCAGTACAGCTTTCGCAACTTCACCAACACCACAAGCAAGTAAGCGAACTTCTCCGAATGGAATCTTCTCATCGAAGGTTGAACCATCTGGAAGTTGAATTTTAGCTTAAAGGGCAATTGCATCTTCTTTAATCTTACCAACAGGAGCAACACAAGTACCAAGATAGACCATACAGTCTTTGTCGAATACTTCAGTAGCTGCTTCTTCGTTGATAGAGGCAATCACACCAAGATGAGGCATCATAAAGATAGAGTCCACAGCAAGACGAGTAATACATTCAGGTAAGAATGCATCAACCATCATCATAACTGTTTGGTTTCTCCGAGGAGCATGTGATAACACACCGCCTGAACCCACTAAGAGGTCGAGGGTGGACATGTTAACAATAGTAGCACCGGACTCACTTTGGGAGAATGCCTGAGAGATATCGCGTTTCTGCTGAGCACCCTTAAGGGATACAGCAAATGATTTATGTTGAATCAAAGCAAGACGAAGAGCTTCTTTTGCAATTGGCTGTTCAAGTACAAGTTCAGTACTCTTGGCAGGTATTGTAGTAGGTCTAATCATCTTGTTTTTAATCATATTTCTGAGTTCTTTTTTATCAATATCAAATGGAACCCAACGAAGGATATTATCCAAACCGGCAGATGCAAGAACATTAGAGATTGAATAACTCATTCCCAAATTTGCACTAACTGTACGGTTAAAGATATATTGATCAGTAAACACTGAGAATACATCGGTAGTAGCTCCACCAATATCAACACCAAGCACTTCAATTTGGTTTATCTTTGCAATAGTCTGCATGATATTACCAACAGCTGCCGGAGTAGGCATAATAGGCACAGATTTTCCATCAGGACCACATGCCCAAGACATCAGTTTACTATAACCGGGAGCCTGTTGCATAACATGCTCAAGGAAGATATCATGAATCTTATCACGAGCCGGTCCAAGGTTCTCTCTTTCCAGAGTTGGACGGAGATTATCTGAGATGATGAGGTCAACTTTTCCATCGAGGGTCTCTTTGACATCATTAACAGCCATGTTGTTTCCTGCAAAAATAACAGGAAGATTGTAAGCGGAACCAAGTCTAGGACGAGGATCAGCAGCAGCAACAAGCTCTGCCATTTCCACAACATGCTTAGTTGTTCCACCATCAATACCACCGGCCATGAGAATCATATCAGGACGAAGCTGTCTGATTCTTTCTATTTTCTGATGATTCATACGCTTGTCGTTACTTGCAATAAGGTCCATAACGATAGCACCTGCACCAAGTGCAGCACGCTCAGCACTTTCACCAGTCATTTTTGCAACAACACCTGTAACCATCATCTGAAGACCACCACCTGCTGATGATGTGGAAACATAGGCATCTGCGCCTACATCACCTTGTCTTGGGACAATAAGCTTATCATCATCGATAAGTTTGATGTTGTCATTGTTATACTTCAATCGAGCAAGTTCTTCAAGTTCTTGCACAGCATTCAGGACACCTCTAGTAACATCGTTAAGTGGTGCTTCAACAGTTGTTGGAGATTCACCTCTCACTGTTTGACGATATTCACCGTCAATATACTCAATGAGGATCGCTTTGGTTGTGGTACTACCACAGTCCGTCGCAATAATCCTGGTAAGTTTCTCTTTGGGATATTGCATACACTCCTCCGCTTTTTATTTTTTAATTTTGAATAGTTTTCTGTTTATTACGCTCAATGGCGTAACTCTGCAATCTTAGTTACTTTACTTAAATTTATGGGTTTATTGTCCAATACTATTTTCTGCGTCTTAATTTTAGACACTTCATTTAGAATTGATTTCAGCACACTAATAGCAACACTATTGCCGAATTGCTTATATGCTTGAGAATCAGATATATCAATAATAAAGTTGTCTGGAAATCCTTGCAATCTTGCACACTCTCTTGTACTCAGCTTTCGGACAATACCATTAACTAAATACAATCCGGTCTTTGAGCCAACTCCACCACCATATGCAGATAATGTTATTGCATGTCCAAAGGGGCTATATATTCTTTCCCCTTGTCCACCTTTATTAACATAACCTATTTGGATAGGTCTATTGGGAAATAAAACTTCATCATTAAAGTCTTTATCCGGCGAGTAATTCCTTGTAAATACGATATCGGGTCTATCAACAATCTTTGCTTTCACTGGATTGTTTTCTAACACATCATGCAGACTTGTAGCCTTAATTGCAGGTTGAGGAAAATCAAAGTAGTCAATTCCAATATCTTTTCTGAAACAAACAAAATAAATCCTTTCCCGATTTTGAGGTAAGCCATAATCGCTTGCATTCAAGACTTTAAAATACACATTGTAACCAATTTCTTTTAACGTTGTGAGAACAACCTTAAGTGTTTTACCTTCATTATGTCTTGTAAAGTTTCTTACATTCTCGAGTAGCATTAGCTTTGGACGGTGATGTTTCGCAATTCTTACAATATCAAAAAATAAAGTTCCTCTTGTGTCTTCAAACCCCTTTTGTTTACCTGATACTGAAAATGCTTGGCAAGGGAAACCAGCACATAATACATCATGCTCAGGGATGTCTGTTTCCAAGATTTGAGTTATATCTCCTGCAGGTCTGATTCCATAGTTTAAAAAGTAAACTTCTGAAGCATGTTTGTCCCATTCTGAAACAAAAACACACTTGCCACCAAAGCTGTTCATTGCTTGATGGAATCCACCTATTCCTGCAAACAAATCTATATATCTGGCATTTTCGAGAACACTATTCATTAAACAGATCTAAGGGATTTATCTTAAATTGAAGACTTGTTGGATCGGGTGTTCCACCCTTTCGTTGCATTGTTACTCTTCCTATCTTTAAACTACCTCTTGGGCTAATCTTTACTTCTCCTTTTGAGTAGAAGTTACAGACATAGTTAATATCTTTCAATATCCAGCTTAGAGTATCGTTTTCATTTTTCTTTGTTACAAGAAACCACTCGGCACTTAATGAACCTCTTCCTCTGAGAATATCAGCTACAACAATAGTCTTATTCTCTGTAAAAAAGCTTACTATTTCACTCACAGAATCTTGGTTCATATCTGTTAGAAAAAGTCTTCTATTGTTTTTTAACCCTTTAATCTGTGTTTTATCCAATACTGTCGCAGGATCCAATTCTCCGGTAAACAGCTTTAAGTTCTTTTCAACACTGCTACTAAAGTTCCACATTTGTTTATAAGTAGATACAGGTCTTTTATCCACCTGATTAAATCCTGCACCTATATTAGCTTTTTTGAGAGAAATATTTTCAACATAGAGGATATCATCAATTATGATAAGAATTCTTATCTGAATATCTGCCTTTTTATGTCTGATTGTAAGTTCATAGTTTTGCTCTGTTACGCCTAAATCAATTGCTTTTTCTTTATTTATTCTGACTGGAATTTGTTGAGCGTCTATTTTTTGAATTTTACTATAGTCGTAACCCATGATTGAAAGCCATTGTTGTGAATCAGCATCGGATTGATATTCGGCAAACTTTTTGCAGACATCATGCTCGTTCATAAATCCCCCTAGTGCTGTTTGGGAGCCAATCTCTGATCGATTCACTTAATGTCCTTTTGTTTCCGATTAAATATATTTTTTATCCAAGCTCTAAACTGCTTGCGCCGTTTAATCCGTATAGCTCTTTTCTTTTCACGCTCCTCCCAGTGGAGCTCGTCATCTATCTCTTCTATTCTGTTTACCAACAGACTTACATATTCTCTATTTTCAATCAACACTGCAAATTCCTGATAGCTTTTAGAATCAAAAAAGAGTTCCATAACAGGCAGAACTGCGTACATTGCAGCACTACTGATTCCGTTTAAAGGCTTCAGTGACTCAATCGTCATAATCGCAGCAGGAGTCAATCTTCTTTCAACGAAGAACCTTGCTGCCTTATCAATTAAGACAAGAGCTCTCTCTCTCGGAATCTCTACGACATAGCTATCATAATTTAACATACTTTACCTATTGTAAACACATACAAACATGTAGGGTTACACTCTTTTATAGTTCTACACAACGCTTTCATTGTTGAGCCTGATGTGTAGATATCATCAATCACAACCACTCTTTTATTTGTCAAAAGCTCCGGTTTCTTAACTTTGAAAGCATTATTCACATTCTTTTCACGATCCTCAAATTCAACCATGGACTGCTTAACTGTCGCCCTAGTTCTACCCAAGACATTCGCATGGTACTCCCAATTCATAAGTTTCCCAAGTCGTTCTGCTAAAAGGGCAGCTTGATTAAATCCCCTTTCTCTCTGTCGAACATGGTGCAGTGGAACGGGAACAATAATCTCAGCATCAGAGAAGATATGCTTTGCTTTAAGCCAATCTGCCGACTTCTCTGCAAGATAATCAGCAATCTTTCTCTTATCCTGATACTTGAGTTTATGAATCAGAACACGCAAGGCATCATTATATCGATATAGTGCCTGAACCTCTGTCCACGGGACATCAGGTCTCCCACACTCGAAACACTCACCTTTAATCAGCTTGGTTCCACATTCGGGACACAAGCCGGGCTCTAACTCTTCAAGGTTTTCAACACACTTATTGCAAAGCCACACTTCAGCACTATCGGTTCGCTCTCCACAGTTTTGACACACAGGTGGGAAAAGCAGATTCCCATTTGCTAAGGTTGTAATACAATCTCTTAAAATATCTTTTACTGGTTTGAGTGGTTTTAAATCCATTAAGCCTTTCGTTGTTCTATAAACTTCTCTATTGAGGCAAAGATAACCTTACCATCCATACTTGGAACAACACTTTCTGCTGCTCTTTCAGGATGTGGCATCATGCCAAGTACATTCCGTTCAACATTGCAAATACCGGCAATATTATCAATTGCACCATTAGGGTTAGCTTCATCAGTAACATTACCATCTTCATCGCAATAGCGGAAGAGAATCTGGTTATTATCCTGAAGCTTCTTTAAACCTTCATTATCGATGAAGTAGTTACCCTCTTTATGAGCAATTGGAATATCCAGAACCTGGTTTTCTTTTGCATCATTTGTATAAGGTGAGTCAGTAGTCTCCACACGGATATGCTGGTGTTTACAGATAAAATCAAGTCCTTTATTTCTCATAAGTGCACCGGGCAGTAATCCTGTTTCAGTCAATATCTGAAAACCGTTACAAATACCGATCACCAAGCCACCCTTGTTCGCAAACTCGATAACCTCTTTGATGATAGGTGAGTGCTTTGCAATTGCTCCGCATCTCAGGTAATCACCGTAAGAGAATCCACCGGGAAGGAAAACCATATCAGGGTTCTTCAGCTCTGTATCTTTATGCCAAATAAACTCAACATCATGGTTTCTTATTTTGCTAATGTGAAAAGCATCACCATCGCAGTTTGAGCCGGGAAACATGATTACATTAATTCTCATTATTTATAACCCTGTCTCCAAGTCGTAATAATAGGTTTCGGTATTAGGATTTGCCAATATTTTGTCACAAATCTTCTCTAACTCATCAATCACTTGCTGTTCATCATCGCAATCAAATTTCATTTCAATAAACTTGCTTACTCGAACATCACTAACACTCGCATGACCTAATGTGTGCAGAGTATTCATAACTACTTTTCCCTGAGGGTCAAGCACGCTTGATTTCAGGGTGATATAAACTTTAGCCTTAATCATGGTACCTCATAATTTTGATAATATTTCAGTTTCCTAAATTATACACAATATCTATATCGTCAATTGAAATAAATCAATCTACTTTACAAACAAACGATTAGCGTCACTCATCAACATTCAGTAGCTAATTTTCAATAGTTTTTTACTTCATCTTAGCTGTCAAAACCGACACATCTACCTGCTCCCATTCGTTTGAGTGAGAGTAACTCAATCCCATTATTACAACTGAGATGGGCTATATCTTTGCCCTCAAATCCTATTTTATTCAACATCCCAAGTTCAGGATCAACCTGAAAGATATAGTTCGGATCTGAATACTTCTTATCCCATTCCTCATACTTAGCTTTTTGATGATAGGGCATCACTTCATTCCATGCTTTTCTATTCGCTTGGGTAAATTTTTTATATTCTTCCATAACTCCTCGGAGCTAAATAGATAGCTTTGATTATGACAGTCAATTGTACTTACAATTACTCAAACTCGAAATTAGAGACACCGGTAATGGAGCCATCAGCTGATTTTTCAGGCTGCCAAGAACGAACCATAATCGTCGGTTTATCAGGATTCTTAAGGTCAAACATAAGGAAAAGATAACCCTTATCCCGATAATCTGATGAATAGTAATACTGTCCAATCTGCATACCGAATACTTTTCGTCCTTTACTTGTAACTCTATCTATCCTGTTATTTGAGAAATGTAAGTTGATAAAATCCTTCTGGGCAAACTGCGTTTCAAGCCTCTCAATGTATTCACCTTTATGAAGTCTAACATACTCAATAAATTCACTTCCAAGTTGTTGATATATCTTGTCTGCATAATCATCGGGTTTTCGTTGTACAATTCTACCGATTATGATGAGGGCTTCGTCACTGAAGACATCTTTAATAAAATCCAAGTCTTTCAAACAATACGCAGTCTTGTATTGCTCCACGAAATTAACAATCAAAGCCTTTTCCTCTTTTGTCCCGTATTTCTTAGACATAATATCATTAATAGCTGTATCGGAGAGTGAGAATGTTATTCCTTCAATCATATTATCCTTATCAAAGACCAAGTTTACTTTCTCAGTAAAGCTCTCTTTAGAGTCTGTAAAATCAAACTTTAGTGGGATGCTCCGAATTATACTCATATCTCCAACCTGCAATCTCTTGAGAGTCACCTTTTCAGGTATTATTTTCGCATTACCGTAACCAATGAGGGCATTAAAATCTTTGAATCCCTTTGCTGTGAAAAATCTACGGGCTTTGGCAATATCTTTACTGATAACTGAGTTAATAACGATATCCAGGACTTTTACCTGTTCAGACTTAATCTCCGGGCTATATGTAACCTCTGATTGAGCTGACTTAACTGCTATCGGGTTTTTCTTTGCCGGAAAACACCTTTTCCCGGCATTCGCGATTTTCAATGGTTTCATGGAATTGAGTGTTTTGGCTATTTCCCCACTAAATCCATGCTGTTTAAAGCTACAATCTATATCCAGTTTTATAAAGTCCATTGTTGAAGCCATACTTTTATTGATACTGAAATAACCTTTTCCGCTAGCCCAGCGTTCATAATCAGACCAGACCTTACCGTCAAAATACTTGATTAACAGACCATCAGCAGGTATTCCTTTGTAGGTCGCTGAAAGGATGTACTCATAGCAATTGGAACCTTCGATATCCTTGACCGACTCAATCTCTATTTTAATCTGTTTTAAGATGTTTTCTATTTCATTTTTAAGGGCATTACTCAACAATCTTTCTTTTCCGTTGAAGTAATAGGAAATACTGTTCTTATCAGGATGAGTTTTCAGAAGCATCCTTGCCCAGTAGTAATTTCTAATTGCATCCACTGCGTTGTCATCGTCCAAGGCAATCTCTCCTTCTGTAACAAGAGAGTATATCAGGTTCTTTCTTTCAGAGAATACCCTATCCCTGTCTTCAGGGGTAATATAGCGATAAACCTTTTTGGGTTCTTTGGTTGAAGTGGAAGCAACAAACTTTCCGGCATTAGTCAGTTTAATATCTGAAAATGTTTCTATTACGCTCTTGCAGTATTCATCAACCTTGGCATTATCCTCTTTAGCAATACTCACAAAGCTACTCTTAACTTCCACAATAATCTGAGATGCAAGGTCGTCTAAGGCAAGCTTATCAGCCTCTGCTTCTGTTTTCGCAGTACCCATACCAACAATAAGCTCTCTGTTGTTCTGCTTTTGCTTTAGTTGTGCTTCGGTTATCGCTTGCAACACTATTATGCTTAAGATAAATAAAATAACTAATGCCTGTTTTTTCATTTCCTTTCTCCTTTTTCTCTGGACTGCATATCTTCTTGGACTGCCTTAAACTTTGGACTGCATCAACTGTGTAGATGCATCTTCATTTGGACTGCATCAACTGCGTAGATGCTCTTCATTTGGACTGCATCAACTGCGTAGATGCATCTTCATTTGGACTGCATCAACTACGTAGATGCTCTTCATTTGGACTGCATCAACTGTGTAGATGCATCCGGCAACCCGATATAGTAACCGAACTTTATATCTTTTGGATGGCATCAAAGATGTGGTGCCGCTTTTAAACCGACACAGTCGGTTAACTCCATACTTTGGACTGCATCAACTGTGTAGATGCAACCGGCAAACCGATATAGTAACCGAACTTTATATCTTTTGGATGGCATCAAAGATGTGGTGCCGCTTTTAAACCGACACAGTCGGTTAACTCCATACTTTGGACTGCATCAACTG
>JAVCCX010000123.1 GCA_030765245.1 Candidatus Zophobacter franzmannii
AAATATGATTTTATCGGAATTACGAACAATGTCCATAGATCTTTCAATGCCTATCTTTTCTATTTCATCTTCAGTATCTCTAATTCCGGCTGTATCAAAGAATCTAACAAGGTATCCGTCAATAGACACAACTTCTTCGAGATAATCTCTGGTTGTCCCGGGTGTAGGGGTTACAATCGCTCTCTCCGTTTCTAAAAAGGCATTAAAAATACTCGACTTACCAACATTCGGAGCACCAATGAAGCAGACCTTTAGACCTTCTCTGATTATTCTTCCATTCTCTCCTGAATGCACTAATTGCTCAAGTTCAGACTTAAAAGCTATCAGGTTCTCTTTCACTGCATCCATATCAATTTCAATAGTATCATCTTCAAGGAAGTCAATTTCCAATTCAAGTTGCATCCTGTATTGAATGAGAGTATTCAGAAGTTGCTCAATCCTATTGAAGAGTGAGCCTTCAAGTTGCTTAAGGGCAATCTCCTGGGTCTTCTTTGTTTGGCTATTTATGAGGTCATTAACGGCTTCTGCTTGAGTAAGGTCCATCTTATTATTCAAGAATGCTCTGAGCGTGAATTCACCCGGATTTGCTAATCGCATGGATGTTAGGAGAGTCTTTAGTATCTGGTCTGCAATAAACTGAGAGCCATGGCAACTAATCTCTACAACATCTTCTCCAGTGAAGCTATGAGGAGCTTTGAACACTGTACAGAGGACTTGATCTATCTTATGTTCACCCTCAGAGAAATTGGAAAGTGTAACACTATTAGCATTTTTCTTCGATAAATCAATAGATGTGAATTGATTAACAAGGGGGATACAGCCATCACCGCTAACCCGTACAATGTGGATTCCACCTGTTCCGGTAGGTGTGGATATTGCTACAATCGGATCATCTAAAAACTGCATCAAACTCTATGGTTTAATCTTACGCTTTGAAGGATTCTTGTTTTGGCGGAACAGGATTGCCGTAAAGCCAATAACACCAATATTATGGCATTTAAGTTGCTCGCAAATCTTGGCGACTATTTCCTTTTTCTCTTCTTTCAAATCCTGGAATTTAATCTTAAGCAGTTCGTGATTATCAAGCTCTGTATCAATAAGTTCCATCATCTCATCTCCAAACCCTTTTTGACCAATTGTCACTATAGGTTTGAGCTGGTTAGCGAGGCCTCTAAGGTGCATTTTCTGTTGTGTTGTAATTTCTAACATATCTTCTCCGGGATAATCCCTTTAGTTTTTAAATCATTGTATATTTGATCAGATGTTAGTCCAATCTCTTCCATTAATATATTTGTATCTCCATGCGTTATAAATCTATCCGGTATGCCATAAGAGTAAACCTTAACACCGGTATTTATCAAATGGTCACTAACACTCGAACCAAACCCACCGCTGAGGGCATTTGTTTCAATAGTAACTACTGTTTCATATTCTGCTACCAAGCTGTTTAGCAACTCTAAATCTAGTGGTTTAGCAAACCTGGCATCAATAAGTGTGCAGGTATTACCACTCTGCTCCCTTAAATCTTTACCAATTGTATATCCATCTCCGATTCCAATGATAGCAACCTTAGAACCCTGATTTGTTATAACAGATTTTCCTAACAGAATAGGCTCTGATACTCCATTTCTAGGAGCAGTACCACGAGGGTATCTAATAGCGACAGGTCCATCTTGATAGTCATTTGCAAATTCAAGCATCAGTTCAAGCTCAGTTGCTGTAGAAGGAGCCATAACAACAAGGTCAGGTATAGCACTGAAGAGCGATAGATCGAACACACCGTGATGCGTAGGTCCATCATTGCCTACCAGTCCTGCTCTATCCATGCAGAGAACCACAGGCAGTTTTTGCAGGGCAAGGTCATGGATTACCTGGTCAACAGCTCGTTGCATAAAGGTTGAATAGATAGCTACAAAAGGTTTGAGACCTTTCGATGCAAGACCACCGGCAAAAGTAACAGCATGTTGCTCTGCAATACCAACATCCACAAATCTTGTAGGATACTTCTCGGCAAACTCTTTCAATCCTGTACCCGAAGCCATTGCAGCTGTAATAGCAACAATTTTATCATTCTTCTCAGCCAGTTCACATAGCTTATTTCCAAAGACATCAGACCAGGAAACATTGCCATTCTTTGGCACAATCCCATTCTGTTTGCAGAATGGGCCAACACCATGGTATTTATCAGGATGCTGTTCTGCGAGCGGGAATCCCTTTCCTTTCTTCGTCACAAGATGCAGGAATACGGGCCCGTCCATATGGGTTTTAATACTGGTGAATATCTTAATAAGATGGGGGATATCATGTCCGTCAACAGGACCAATGTATTTATAGCCGAGGTCTTCAAAGATAATGTTCGGCACAATCATATTGATAACGCTTTCTTCAAGCTTTCTAGTACCTTTAATAAATCTATGCTTGAACCGCTCAGGTAGAGACTCAGTCATACTCCAGACCTTTCTCTTTAATCGATTATAAGACTTACTCACAAGGACATTAGACATATACTTCTGCAATCCACCAACATTCTTGGAGATTGACATCTCGTTGTCATTAAGGATTACTAGGAGTTTGTTTAGATTACTGTCACCCCCATGATTCAAGGCTTCAAATGCCATTCCACCCGTCAGAGCTCCGTCACCTATTACAGCGATACTAAAGCCTTTCTCTTCTAAAATTCTCTTGGCATAAGCTATCCCTAAAGCGGCAGATATTGAGGTACTGCTGTGACCAACACCAAAGGCATCATACTCACTCTCAGAGATCTTGTTAAAGCCACTAACCCCATTATATTGGCGCAGTGTATCAAAGTCATCATTGCGTCCTGTCAATATCTTATAAGCATAGCTCTGGTGCCCAACATCCCAGACAATTGAATCTGTGGGAGGGTCAAAAACCTTTAGCATAGCTATTGCTAAATCTACAGCTCCTAAACTAGGGGCAACATGGCCTCCTGACTGAGATGTGACATCTATTATTCTTCGTCGGACTTCAAAACTTAACTCTTGCAACTCTTGCGAGCTCAAATCCTTAAGGTCATCCGGCGTTTTTATTTTCGTGAGCATGATACTCCTTTTAAATCATCTTTACAGTCACAACAAAGAATTGTTTCTGTCAAGTCTCATTTTGTGTATGAGCCGTGCTAATTCGAAAGAGCAATGCTTTTTAGGATATTTCGATTCCGACAG
>JAVCCX010000053.1 GCA_030765245.1 Candidatus Zophobacter franzmannii
ACCAAAGGCAGAGCCACCAGTTTGCAGAGTTCTTGATTTCAGTAAGTATTACTATGAGAAAGAACGCAAAGCAAGAGACGCTAGAAAGAAACAACATGTTGTGCAAGTTAAAGAAGTTAAGTTTGGTCCTAATACCGAGGAACATGACTACAATTTCAAGAAGAAAAATGCTATTAAGTTTCTTAAACAGCATAATAAGGTAAAGTTCACAGTCAGATTCCGTGGTCGCCAGATGGCTCATAAGGAACGTGGGTTCGAGTTGCTGGAGAAAGTCACGGCAGATTTGAAAGATTTGATAGAAGTGGATTCCCGTCCAAGAAGTGACAGGAATTTATTGTCCATGGTAGTAAGCCCTAAGAAAGACATTGATAAAATCGTGGCGAAGAACGAAGCAGCCTACGATGTCAGTGATATTGACCAGGGTGATGATAATATTGAAGAATAGACGAAGACTCAGGAGGAATAATGCCTAAGATTAAAACACACAGAGCGGCCGCCAAAAGATTTAAAATTACCGGCAGTGGAAAAGTTGTGCGTCATCACGCTAAAGCAGCTCATATTAAGACTAAGAAAAGCAGAAAGCTTAAGAGACATCTCAGAGCATCTGCAGTAGTGCACAGCGTTGATGTACCAAGAATCAAGAAGATGCTTGGTTGCTAAGCAAAAAGAAATTTATAATTAAAGGAGAATGCCATGCCACGTTCAACGAATAATGTTGCCGCGAAAAGAAGAAAGAAAGGCTATTTAAAAGCAGCTAAGGGATACTTTGGTGTCCGTAGCAGATTATATAAACTTGCTCGCCAGACTGTCGAAAAAGGTTGGTCATATGCCTACCGTGACAGAAAACAAAGAAAACGCTATTTCCGTCGTCTCTGGATTACCAGAATCAACGCAGGAAGTAGAATTAACGGTTTATCTTACAGTCAATTGATCTTCGGTCTTCATAAAGCTGAAATCAAAATCAACCGTAAGGTTCTTGCACATCTTGCTTGGCATGATGCTGAAGCTTTTGCGCGTCTTTGCCAGATGGCAAAAGGTGAATAATAACCGTGAAAGAAGATCTGAAAAGGATATTAGCAGAGGCTAAAGAGAGGATTTTAACCACAAAATCTCTCCCTGACCTGCAGAATTTGAAGTCTTCATTTCTGGGAAAAAAGAGTGAGTTAAGTCAACTGATGATGAAACTTCGGGAGTTAACTCCTGAAGAAAGACCTGCTTTTGGTAAGGCTATCAATGACGCTAAAGGTGTTCTTGATACATTGATTACCAAGATGTACAGTCGTCTGAAAGATGCCGAGATTAATCGGCAGAATAAGGACATGTCAGTTGACCTAACCATGCCCGGGAGAAGCCTTAATAAGGGTTCTCTGCATCCACTCACTCTTGTCTGGAGGGAAATTGAGGATGTGTTTATAAGTCTTGGTTTTGAAATTGCAGAAGGAACAGACATCGAAGATGAGTTCCATAATTTCGACGCCCTAAACACACCTCAGGACCATCCATCCAGAAACCTTGCTGATACTTTTTATGTGGAGAATAAGCAATTGCTCCGCACTCATACCTCTCCTGTTCAGATTAGAACTATGGAGACCCATGAGCCACCAATTAGAATCATTGCTCCCGGTAGAGCCTATAGAAACGACAAGATTGACGCTACTCACTCACCTGTTTTCCATCAAGTGGAAGCACTCTATGTAGATGAGAATGTCACTTTTGCCGATTTGAAAGATACTCTTAACCAATTTGTTGTGAAGATGTTTGGTCCCGGCACTAAGTCGCGGATTCGTCCTCACTTCTTCCCATTCACAGAACCAAGTGCAGAAATTGACATTAGTTGTGTCGGTTGCGGAGGTTCCGGTTGCCGTATCTGTAAGGATAGTGGCTGGATTGAGATGGGTGGAGCAGGCATGGTTGACCCTAATGTCTTCGAGAAAGTTGGAATTGATTCTGAGAAATACACAGGATTCGCCTTTGGACTCGGGATGGATAGGATTGCTATGCTGAAATACAATATTAAAGATATCAGGGTGCTGTTTGAGAATGATTTGAGAGTTTTAAAACAATTTAGAAACGAAAATAGATAGTTTTCAAGGAAGAAAATGCGGATTAGTTACAACTGGTTAAAGCAGTATATAGACTTAAAGCTTTCCCCGGAAGAGCTTGAGGATAAGTTAACATTTGCCGGAATCGAAGTCGAGGGTGTTGAAAAGACAGGTGAACTCCAAAAACAAATAATAATCTCTAAGGTCACGGCATGTGAAAAAATGCCAGATTCTGACCATTTGAGTATTTGTCAGGTGTTTGATGGAACTGAAACTTTTCAAGTAGTTTGTGGTGCCCCTAATGTGAGAGAAGGTCTTGTTATAGCCTTTGCCCATATTGGAACCGTTTTAGGTGATTTTAAAATCAAAAAAGCAAAACTCCGTGGTCACCAATCAAGTGGAATGATCTGCTCTGAAAAGGAACTCGAACTTTCAGATAATCATGACGGGATTATTGAACTGCCTGCTGATGCTCCTATTGGAACTAATATTGCTACATACCTTGAACTTGATGACACGGTTTATGAAGTTGAGATTACTCCTAATCGTCCTGATTTATTGGGAATGATTGGGGTTGCTCGTGACTTATCTGCCCTATTTAACCTTCCGCTTCATCTTTCAGAACCAGTTTTACCTAAAACTCAAGACTCTATTGAAAACTACCTAACATTGAATGTTCTAGAACCTGAAAAGTGCACTCGATATACTGCGCGTCTTATAAAAGATGTTAAAATTGAAGAATCCCCTAAGTGGCTTAAGAACTATCTCACAGCAATTGGACTTCGTCCCATTAACAATGTAGTTGATATCACCAACTATGTTATGATGGAATGGGGACACCCTTTGCATGCCTTTGATTATGATAAGCTTGAAGGTAAAGAGATTGTTGTTCGTAATGCTAAAGCTGATGAGAGTATAGATGCACTTAGCGGTGAATCCTACAAATTAGACCCTGATGATTTAGTCATTGCTGATGGTAAAAAAACCGGTGCTCTTGCCGGAGTAGTTGGTACTGTTGGGCATAGTATTACTGATGAGACAAAGACAATTGTACTAGAGGCAGCTTGTTTCCAATATGCTACAATTCGCAAGACATCTTATCGTCATAAAGTTTTCACAGACTCCTCATATCGTTTTGAAAGAGGATTGAGTGCAGAGACTTGTGAGATTGTTAGTAAAAGAGCATGTGAGCTTATTTGTGAGCTTACGGGTGGTACTTTAGTAGATGGTTCTCTCGACCAATGTTCAGTTGAGCTTGGTGGATGGGAAGTTGGGCTAAGACCTGCCAGAGTTAAGAAGCTTTTAACTATTGATTTAGATAATAGCACGCTCATTAACTATATGCAGAATTTAGGGCTCAAATTCTTGAGAGAATCTGATGAAACTCTCTATTTCCTTATCCCTTCCTATAGAGGAGATTTAACAAGAGAGATTGACCTGATTGAAGAGATAATTAGACTTCATGGTTATAACAATGTAGCAGAGAAGTCAAGACCTCAGCATATTATGAACAGCGAGTTGTTTGATTATAGAAGAAAGATACAAGACTTGCTTGTGAGTGCAGGATTCTATGATACTGTAACTCTCTCATTTGCGAATCCTACCGACTTTGATAAGCTGAAATTACCTGAAGAGCATGAGTTAAGAAAAGCCGTTAGGCTTATTAATCCTCAGGGTACCGATTCAGCTATATTAAGAACAAATTTACTTACTGACCAGATTAAGGTTGCTGTTTATAACCTTAAGCATGGTACCAGTGATATTAAAACTTTTGAAATAAACAAGGTGTATCAAAATCTTGAGAATGAATATTCCGAGAACTATCAGCTTACAGGTCTTATGACTGGCAAGATGGTTGAAAAGCATTGGAAAGAGAATAATCAGGAAGTTGATTTTTATGACCTCAAGGGCGTTTGTGAAGAACTTATAGAAGCGTTGAAGATAAAGAAATTGAGCTTTATCCCTTGTACTGAACCCTATTTCGTTCCGAATATGTCCCTATCTGTCTCTGTGAACAAGACTATAATTGGTAGTTTTGGTAAACTTAATCCTTCAGTAGCAGAAGCATTCGATATAGACATTATGGATTTCAAACAGAGTATTTTCCTGTTTGATTTCAACTTTACTCAGTTATTAGAAAAATCTGACAAAAAACCTGTAAAATATGACGAACCTTTACGCTTCCCACTCATCCGGAGAGATATATCTTTTGTTATCTCAACTGAGCATACTATTGACTCTATTAAGAAGCATATCCAATCAGTTAATCCTTCTATTATTAGAGAGATAAAACTGATAGATGAGTATAAGGGAAAAGGCATAGAAAAAGGCAATCGGAGTTTGACATTCTCGCTTATTTTTGGGTCTGCGAAAAAAACATTGACAGATAACTTTACTGATAACCTTTTCAATAAAATTGTTAAGCTCCTTGAGCAACAATGTAACATAAAGATGAGGTAAGAATATATGTTCGACAACCAACAACAGTCCAACCCCCAGAATCCGAAACAAGATAGTGCTCTTGGTTCGCAGATTCAGAGGTTAATAGATGGCTTTAAAAGCTTAAAAGAGAAACATGCTCAATTGACTGATGAGCATAATAATCTCAAAGGAAAACTCTCTCTCACCGAGAATGATCGTGATGAGAAGATGCTTGAACTTGAGATGGCAAATGAAAGTATTACAGAACTAGAGACAAAGAAAGATGAGCTTAAAAAGCAAATAGAAACTTTAACTGAAGAAAAAAAATCTCTTGGAGCAATCCTCCAGGAAGCTAACCAGCAAACCAGCAGTATCTCAGAAAAATTATCTGAATTACTGCCTATGCTAGACGAAGTTTAAAAAATACAATGGAATCCATCAGTGTAGAGATCTTCGGCAGAAGATATCAAATGAAAACTGACTCAGTTGAGAAAACAGAACAATTACAGCATTATATAAATTCAGAATTGTCAAAGATAGCTAGCCGTTATGGTGAGCTGGACCGTGACATGATCCTTGTCCTATTCTCTATGATGCTCTCTGAAGAGTATCTTACTATCAGCAAAGAGCTTGAATCTGTTCGCTCAGAACTATCGGTTTTAAACACTGCCGGTTCCTTATTAGACGATAATTTTTAGTTTCTGCCTGCGGTATTCGTGAACTTGTGTTGCTTTTGAACTACAGTTGACTCGGGAGACAAGCTATGGGTGGTGTTCAAGCCGACTAGATCGGATTTGCTAAGCCCTTAAGTAAGTTGCCCACCTTGTTATAGGTTCACAACAGTCAAACAAACACGGTATTGTGGGTAGATCTTTTAAACAAAGGGAAAAACGATGAGCAGTATTATATATATTCTGATTGGGTTAGTCGTAGGGCTAATTATATCAGGTATCTTTTTCTTAGTCCTTAAACAAAAATCTAAAGCAATAATTTTTACAGCTAATGATCAAGCTGCAAATATCATTGAAGAAGCTCAGCATGAGATTGTTTCTGTCCGCAAATCAACCATACTTGAAGCTAAAGAAGAGTGGTATAAAACAAAGAAAGTCTATGAAGAAGAGATTAAAGACAGACAGAAAGAGCTTAGAACTCAGGAAAACACATACAATGAGCGTGTTACCAAATTAGAAAAGAGAATCGAGTCTTTAGATAAGAAAGAAAGCTTACTCCAGAAACAGGAAGCCAATTTAAAGCAGAAAGAAGTTGCTGTTGAAAAGCGTGACTTTGAACTCAATGAAATCCTCAAGAATCAGGAACAGAAACTCATTGAGATAGCCGGGATGACCCGTGAAGAGGCTACTGAGATTTTAAAGAACGACCTGAAGGAAAGCGTGAGAAAGCAGGTGTCAGGGGAAGTTAGACAGATGATTACCCAGATTAAAGCTGATGCCAATAAAAAGACTGCAGAAATACTCTCTCTTTCAATTCAGAGAATGGCAGTTGACCATGTTTCAGAAAGTACAGTGGCAGTTGTTTCTCTTCCAGGTGATGAGATGAAAGGTCGCATCATTGGAAGAGAAGGTAGAAACATTAGAGCATTTGAAAAAGCCTCAGGCGTTGACCTGATTATTGATGATACACCAGAAGCAGTTGTATTATCTTGCTTCGACCCGGTAAGAAGAGAGATTGCAAGACAATCATTAGAAAGACTTATTGTTGATGGTAGAATCCATCCGGGAAGAATCGAAGAAGTTATTGAGAAGACAGCGAAAGAGATGGATGAAAGTCTGATGAAGATTGGTGAAAAAGCCTTCTTAGAAGCCAACATCCATAACCTCTCACCAAATATTATTAAACTACTTGGTAGACTCCATTACAGAACCAGTTATGGTCAGAATATCCTTCAGCACTCTATTGAGGCTGCCTGGATGTGTGGCATCATGGCCGCTGAATTAGGACTTGATCAAGAGATTGCAAGAAGAGCAGCTCTTTTACATGATATTGGTAAAGCAGTTGACCATGAGTTTGAAGGTTCACATGCAGCTATCGGTGCTAATATTGCCCGTAAGAACGGTGAAAGTAAGATTATCATCAATGCAATTGAAGCTCATCATGAAGATGTTGAACCTATCTCAGTTTATGCCCCACTTGTTCAAGCTTGTGATGCCATTTCAGGTGCAAGACCTGGAGCTAGAAGAGAGATGCTTGAGAGCTATATGCAGAGACTTGAAAAGCTTGAAGAGATTGCTAATTCTGTTGAAGGTCTTACCAAGACATACGCTATCCAAGCAGGTAGAGAACTTCGCATCATAGTTGAACCGGCTTCTGTCGATGACACTCAAACTCCTTTCATTGCAAACGACATTGCATCTAAGATTGAGAAAGAAGTTCAGTATCCCGGCCAAATTAAGGTTACAGTTATTAGAGAAACTAGACAGGTTGCTGTTGCAAAATAGATGAAAGTATTAAAAGCTAGACCAATAACAAAAGAGAGATATAAGCAGTTAAGCGAAGATATTTTAACGCTTGGCATTACTCCATCTCTCACAGTTGTTCTCATTGGTGAGGACCCGGCAGCAAGCTATTATGTCCAGAATCTGGTAAAGTTTGGCTTGAAATATGGCATTGAAGTAAACATAGCTAAGTATGATACAACTATCACACAGGCTGAGTTACTAACACTTATTGAAGAATTAAACGAATCAAAAAAGTGCCATGGTATTATGCTTCAAAAGCCTTTACCATCACATATAGATGAAGATCTGATTGTTAATGCTATATCACCCAACAAAGATGTGGATGGATTCCATCCATACAACCTTGGAAATCTATTTATGGAGCAATCTAACTTTGTTCCATGTACTCCGGCAGCAGTACTAGAGATGCTGGAATACTATGAAATAGAGACCTCAGGAAAACACATTGCAATTGTTGGACGAAGCAATATCGTTGGTAAACCTTTAGCTAATTTGTTCTTGAGAAAGAACAAGACCGGCAACGCTACTGTTACTGTTTGTCATAGTCGAACTACTAATCTAAGTGAGATTACAAGACAAGCTGACATCCTCGTTGCAGCTATAGGTAAAGCTAACTTTATCGATTCAAGTATGATTAAAAAGGGAGCTGTTATCATTGATGTTGGAATCAATGAAGTCACCCTTCCTGATGGCAAAAAAACCTATGTAGGTGATGTTGCTTATGATGAATGTTCAGAGTTATCTTCAGCTATCACACCTGTACCGGGTGGGATTGGTTCACTAACAACCTACAATCTTTTGAAGAATGTTTATGTAGCAGCAAGGCTTAACAATGCTTAACCTTTGCAAAAAATTATTGACTTAAACCAAGAAAGATTTAATATAGGTAATATCTCTTATAGTAAATTAAATGAATATGATATAAATGGGAGGAATGTTATGCGTAAAGCAAGTAACAGATTGGTTACCCTATTGCTTTTGTCATTAGTTGTTTCTTTTCTTTTTTATGGTTGTGGAGTAGAAGGTGATCGGGACCCAAATAAGCTACCGACTATTTCTATCACATCGTATGAAGGAGTAGATGCAGATGTACAAAACGAGTTTATTACTGGTGATTCTATTGTCTGGTCTCGTCAAAAATTATACTGGCATGCAGTAGATACTGATGGAACAGTTGAGAATTATGCTTATCGTTTACTCAACGAAGAAGGAACCCCTATCCCATCTCCGGGAAATGAGGTAATTGACATTGAGAATGCTGTAGTACCATCAGAAGTAAATAATAAATATGGTGGTGGCTGGGTTCTTCATTTTAGAGAAGGATCATTACAAGAAACAAGCCTAGCTGAAGCTCCAAATGATAGAAAAACAATTTGGACTAATCAGAAATATGTTGAATTGAATCTACCTGCTGCAGACACTCTCGGTAATGCTGCTGAGCGTGTATCTACTCTTGAAGTTATCTGTATTGATAACAGAGGTGGAGTTTCTAACCTTGCAAGTAGAAAATTTAAAGCACAATCAGAAGTACCAGATTGCTTGTTAAGACTCTCAAAGGGTGCTTTGGAAGATCCTATACCTTTTGATGCTCGTGAGCTTTCAAAAGTTGGGACAGGTATTATCCTAAGTTTCAGTATCGTTGATTCAGACCCGTTTGTTGAATCAGAAGCTGATTATTACAACTTCAAAGTCTTCAAGCGTGATGCCTCAACAAGGGAAGTTATTGAACAATACCCTGCTGATGACACATGGTTCAACACAAGAGACCATGGCAATACAGAGAGTATTTCAGAATTTTTGTTAACTAAATATACCACACCTGCAATCTCAAATGACTTCGACAACTCACTTCAACTTTCTTATACAGAAGTTGTAGCTCGTGCTGTTGATATGGCAGGTATTCAGTCTGAATATAGAACTATTCGCTTTGCAGTGAGAGAAGGTTATCATCCTGCAACTATCTTCTATCCAGAAAGAAACTATGCTCTTGGTGATAAGCATTTCACTGATTATCGCTATGCAGAGCTTGAAGAAGACCCACCACAGGTTGAAGGTAGATATGCTACAGCAATGTTCAAAAATGCAGATGGTTTCTACGCATGCCTAGGTAGCCGTAATCTTAAGATTTGGCTTCGTTGGGGTTTCCACGGACAGTATGGTTATAAGAATGAGGCTACATCACAATCTATCGTAACCGATAATCCTTATGATAGTGCTCTCAACATTCTTCTTGATGAAGAAACTGATGAGAACTACTTTTCACAGATTCTTTTTTACGACTTAAGACTTGATGGCGCTCCATACAACTACCCACCACTTGCAGATGAAGTTATTACTGATGAAACTGGTGACTATGTCGGTGAAAGCTGGTTACGCGTACCTGTTGCAAACAGTATTGCTCAGAGTATCGTTGTCTCCGGTCTTGAAAGTGGATTCCATATTTTCGAAGTTAGAGGTGTTGACCTCCAGGGTGAAGTTGATAAGACTCCTGCAAGATTCGAATTCGTAGTTGAAGAACCAGTTTCTGCTGCTGACAAAAGTGGTGTTCTCATAATTGATGATGACCATCCAACAGCTCAGTTCTTAAGTCCTGAAGCCTTCACTGATGATTTCTACAATTCACTATTTGCGAACTTAACAAGTACAGATGAACTTGATATGCTTGCAATTGAGAATAATTTAGACAATATCGGTAGAAGAGTTTCTCCAACAGACTTAGAAAAGTATAAACTTGTTGTTTATCATTCAGATTCTCCAGCTTCAGAGAATGGACTTGTTAGAGAGAATGATGCTTTATCACTGTATATGTATGGTGGTGGTAATCTGATAATCAGTGGTGGTTCAAACATTGATGCAGCTATCCGTAATAGCTTCACTGAAGAGAAAACATTCTTCCACAGATTCTTAGATATGTTTGACACTGTAGATTATCCAATTGACCTGTTCACACAGTCAGTTACAAATAATGCTGCCGCTAATCCATTCTTCATCAAGGCTCATATTGAAGATGCTTATAGTGCAAATGGTGCAGGAGTTGTTAACTTAGAAACTGATGCTGATATTGCATTCAGTACTTATGTTGATAACTTTGCAGGAATGGGGCCTATTACGTATTTCCCTGAACTCCCTTGGTCTTTTCAAGTACCAATTGCAAAATACGGTTGTAAGTCTGTATATGATGATAATCGTCCTCCATTACCTGATCAGTATGAACAGTTCAACATGCAGAATGTTGGAATCAAAGTCACTACTAGAGGATCTGTCTATGTGTTTGGTTTCCCATTATCATACATGGAATCTTCAGTTTTAGTTGATGAAACTGACCCTTCACTTGGTACACAGATTGATACTTCAAAACCTGTATTCAAGTTAATTGAAAACATCTATCAGGAAATTATCAGCGTACCTGCTGAATAGTTCCAGATTAATATAATTCTTAAGCCTCTTCTTCGGAAGAGGCTTTTTTATTTTGGAAATAAGTAATGCGTCCAATCTTTGAAATTTTTTAGTCTGTTAATATACAGATAAGAATAGGCATGAAAATAATCAAATTCCATGATATTACCGGATATATTCTTCAATATCTCTTGGGCAATTATTACTAGACTCTTACTCCTTCCTTACCCACTGCTTACCCAAACCCTACCCAGAAGGGAAAGCAACGGGAAAGAATTCAGTAAGAAATGAGTTAGATTCGAATCTGAATTATTGAAGGGCAATATTGTTCAGATCCTGTTGAAATGTCTTTAGGATTATTACAAAAAAAAGAAGTGAAACCTTTCGATATCAAGTGAGTTATTAATTGTAGGATATGATTTCAAAGGTAAATATAAAATTGCATTTATTGTAGCGAGAAGTTAAAATTTGACAATCTAATGATTGGATATAATTTTGTAATGAAAATTCAATATTGATAACAAACAGGAGTATTGATGAATAAATACAGTAAAGTCATTCTATTGGCTTTAATAGTTAGCATGTCTTGTGGTTTCTTATGGGCAGGTAATTCTATCTTCAGCAGATACGGTTTTCCAATACAAAACGAAGGCTATGATGTATATGGAATGGGTATGGGTAACACCGGAGCTGGTGACTTTTTACGTCTCAACTACGGAGTCGGTGTGAATCCTGCACTATGTGCAAACTCAAACAGCGTATTAATATCAACCGGACTTAAAATGGGATACACCAATTATGAAGATAAATCAGGAAACTATAACAAAGATGATTCTTTTGATTTTCCATACTTCAGTATTCAAGTGCCAATTCGTAGACACCACATTGCTTTCCAATTCACATCTTTTATGAGTGGTAATCTATCCAGCCAGTCATCAAGTACTCCAACTATTGATGGTGTCCCATATGAATTAGAGACTTATGAGACAGTTTATTCATATATTTACAGAGCAGATTTGATGTATGCTTATAGATTTAAGTATCTCAATGTTGGTATCGGTGCGAACTACTATCTTGGCAATCGTAAAATGAAATTTACACAGGACTATATTGGTCTTGGACCTGACATCGGTAGTAATGATGTCGCTAACGGTTATGATACTTTCTATGAGGTTAGTAATACTTATGCTAATCCCGGTTTCATGGCAGGACTTGGATTAAAATTTAAGACTATGAGCATGGGGCTTGCCTATCACAGTTCTGTTGATTTAAAAAACACTCGTGAATTTAAAACAATATTGAGCAGTGAGGTGGAAGAAGACGAAAGCCTTATCCTTCCTCACACTATAAATTCAGGTGTTACTTTCAAGTTTAATAACACTTTTAAGACAAATGTTGATTTCCGTTATGAAATTTGGGAAGAATCTGACTTCAATGACAACCCTGAAAACTCTTGGAGAATTGGTGCCGGCATAGCTTATGAACCAATATCCGGAGAAGATAAATTTTACAAAAGGCTCCCTATTAGAGCCGGTCACTCAATGCGTAATCTTGCATACAAAGTAAACAACTCGAATGTAATCGAAAACACTCTTACTCTTGGCTCATCAATCCCTATAAAGGCTATTTCAAGTCGCGTTGACTTTGCTTATCAATACTCAAGACGCGGAGATGCTACAGAGAATGGTGTTGAGGAAACAGCACATATGTTTATGATTGGAATTAGTGGTTTTGATATCTTCCAGAAAACACTGAAGAGAGATAAACCTCGTGATATTCCTGAAGCTGAGGACCTGTACTAATGCATTTTAATTGGGAAATAGAGGATTCAAGTGATGACCCTCCACTTGAATCGATACTAACAAAGAGAGATTTAGCCGAGACATATAAAGATAAAACCTTAGACCTATTACCTGACGAAAATCTCTTCAAAGATATTCATATCGCTGTTAAGAGGATTTTCAGTGCTATAAGATACGACGAAAAGATAGTCATCTTCGGTCATGATGACCCTGACGGAACTACTTCAACTTATATCCTCTATAACTACCTGAAGAAGGTAGGTGCAACGAATCTGGATTATTATATTCCCAATAGATTAGTTGATAATCACGGTATCCAGAAAAGCTTTGTGAAGTTTGTTAGAAAAGGTGGCTATAAGCTTATCGTTACTGTCGACAATGGAATCACTTCCTTTGAAGGCGTGAAGATGCTCCGTGATTTAGGATGTGATGTGATTATAACTGATCACCATCTTCTTAAACCAGAAGGAGCTCCTCACTGTAAAGCTGTTGTAAATCCTAAACAAGCTGATTGCGAATATCCCTTTGATATGCCGGCAGGTGTGGGTGTCGCATTGATGTTGGTAAGAAATATCTACCAATATTGCAGGAATAAGGGAATTATTGTTGAGGAACCCAATGAGAATTTCTACTTCTGGACAGCTGTTGGTTCTATCACCGACAAGGTTCCGTTAGTAGGCGTAAACAGACTTCTAATCAAATATGTTATCGATAACTTCTATAAATTACATGACCCTGTAATAGACAGTCTCAAAGCTGAGTTTGGGATGTTGGGTTCTGATGCTAAAATTATGGAATTTATGACCTATGCCGGATTATTAATAATGGGTGGGCGTGATATCAATGGTAATCATTTGGCAATGGATTTTCTTCTGTCACAAGAAGATGAGACAAAAGTAATTTTGGCTGAGTTATTGTCGCTAAAAAAAGACAATGAGCAGGATGTGCAAGCTGTTGTGAAATTTGTAGATTCCTTAATCAAGGACTATGAAGGTAATGGCTTTATCTATTATGATGCTGAAGACCAGATTCCTTACAAACTCTTAGGTTATGCAGCATCACATACTACAACTAAACTCATGATTCCTGCCCTATTTCTAAAGAAGAAAGATAATCAGATACTTTGTGAAGGACGATGTGGCTCAGGGTTTAGCATCCTGGAGGCGTATAGCTATTGCAGTGATACTCTAACTCAATTTGGTGGTCATGTAAAAGCTGCAGGTTTCACAATGATACCTGAAAACTTGAATGAATTTATCTTCCAATTTAACGGCTTCCTTCAGATGTCCGATGAGTCGATTAAGAAGAATATGACAATCAAAGTTGATACTTCTATTAGCTTAAAGGACCTGACTAAAGAT
>JAVCCX010000259.1 GCA_030765245.1 Candidatus Zophobacter franzmannii
AACACGCAACCCATAAGAGTTATAGAATGATATTGGGTGTTCACGCAGTGAATGTACAGCCTTGGTGTGCATATTTGACTTTAAACAAATCTCTAAAGGAATTCTGTGGTCATTAACATAATTCAATGAATCACCATCTTCAAAGAGTCTGGTGCCATGCCCAATTCTGTGAGTTCCACAATAGTGCAAAGCCTGGTGAATACTGTCTGGTCCATATGCTTCACCTGCATGAATTGTAATGTTGAGATTATTCTTTAAAGCAAGACGGAAAGCACTTTCATGGTCAATAGCAGGATTGTTATATTCAGCGCCTGCAAGGTCAAACCCTACCACTCCCCTATTCTTATACATTATTGCCAATTTTGCTAGCAAATCGGAGGTCTCAGGCTCCATATTTCTAATACCACAGATAATAACACCTGTCTTAATATTGAAATCCTTTTCAGCTTTGGAAAGACCATCAATAACAGCGTCAGAGATATCAGTAAGCTTCATCCCTTTCTGAGTATGTAGAATTGGTGAATAGCGAACTTCAATATATCTGATATTTTCTTCAGCAGCATCTTCTGCAAGTTCATAAGCAGCTCTATATAAGGCTTCTCTATCTTGTAGCACTAAGTTTATAATGTGAAATCCCTGTAGATATTCATCTAAACTTTCACAAGTGTCATCACAAGAAACAAGTTTTCTCAACTCCTCCGCGTCATGAGTAGGAAGTTTTATATTTCGTTCTTCTGCCATCTCTAGCAGAGAACTGATTCTAACTGAGCCATCTAAATGGACATGTAAGTCTGTCTTCGGTAACGATTTTACAAATTCTCTCGTTAATTTCATCCTTTTTCTCCTTTATATTCTATTTCCATTCATCATATTTTACAATCTTATCTAAGTCGAGTCTTTTATCACTTCCTGCAAATTTCGAAAGTGCTTTGGTATAGTGAGTCTTCTCCTCTGCAGGATATCCAAATGGACTCATACCTACAACTCGAAAACTCTTTGGCAAGTTCAAATGCTTCTTTACCTTCTCTTCGCTATAAGCTCCTAACCAGCAAGAACCAACTCCATAGCTCCATGCAGTCAACATCATCTGCTGAAAAGCGATAGCAACATCAACAAGATAATACTCTTGTTTATTCAGTTTTATACTCTTCTTGGTTTCAGCACATGCAACAATTATAAGAGGGGCTTTACGAATGTACATATTGCTCAAACCTATTAATCCACTATTTATGCTAAGACTTTCAATTCTCTTTTTATCCTGTATTACAAGAAATCTCCACTCCTGTCTATTTTGAGCCGAAGGTGCACTTCTACCTGCTTCAAGAATATCATTCAGAACATCTTGGGGAATTGGTTTGTCTATAAAGTTTCTAACACTGTGTCGAGTCTGTATTACATCCATAAATTCCATAGAAGTTATTCCTATTTTTTGTGTATCCAAAGTTATATTTTCAGTGATTTTCTGTCGAGTCAAATTACATAACCGAGAAATGGGCTATCGAACGGAGGTCTGCTCCCGTCAACCTATCTAGTTATTAATTATACACTTAAACTACTATACAATAAATAACTTGCACCAACTATGGTTTTATTTAACCTGCCTTCATTACTTAATTGGAGGCTTAAATGTCCGAAGAAATAAAATGTGAAAGTGGTTGCGACCATGATCATACTGAAGAAGAGTTGAACGAGCAGTTCTTTATAGATATGGAACTTGATGATGGTTCAATGGTAAAATGTGAAGTTCTCGGAACTATTGAAATTGAAAAAATTGACTATATAGCAGTTTTACCTGAAAAAGGTGAGTCTTTCTGGGTTTATCGCTTTACTGAGCATGAAGATAGCCTTGAATTTATTAACATTTCTGATGAAGCTGAGTTTAAGAAAGTTGTCGATACATTCGAAGAAGTTCTTAATGAAGAAGACGGTGACTTTTTCGAGAAAGAAGAAGACGAAGAAGATAAAGAAGAGAAAAAATAGTCTTATATAGCCGATAAATATTGTTAAGGTCGTGTCCTCCGGATGCGACCTTTTTTCTATTACTAAACCCTAATCCTGTCTTTCCTATCTCAAAACCCAACCTCTACTTCCACAAAACTAAATTTTAACTATCCAATTTCACCTCCTTTCCGCTTCCGGCAACATCGCTAAACCCACCCATTTCTGACCAATTTCTCTCTCATTCCTCTCCTCTTTCCCAATGTAGATTTCAAATGGTTTTCAAGATTTCACTTCTACTCGTCAATACCTCCTCTATTAAAGACGCGTTTCCCACGCGTTAGCCACCCGTTACCCACCCGTGCCCCTCCCGTGGAAAGCCACGAGTTATCCACAAGTTGTGCATAACTTATCAACGATAAATTCACTCGTCTTTAACTATGGTAGTTTTAGCTTGGAGTTGTGGAAAATGGACATTAACGGGCATCCGTTAAGTATTGTGGGTTCTGATATTTCATTCCAGATTGTTATAATGATACATTGAATTCATAAACATCAACACTAAACAACCTCGTGGTTTTGTACTTCATACGCCTAAAGGGATGTTATCGAAATCAGATAAAGAGGCTATTGAAATAAACACCTTATCAAAAACATCTATTCTTTCTGTGTTTTTAAAGATAAATCCTGTATTTGATGAAGCAAAGCGAGTGTTTGAATGGTTTTATTCTAAGGGGATTTTACCCGTAGTAGATAATGATGCTTACATAAAAATAAAAGGATTTTCATCTAATTATTTCCTTGAATCTAATGAAAGAAGAAATCTACTTATCTCCTTTCTACAAAAGGCAGATATGAGTATTTGCGATGTTGTTTTTGAGAAGATAGAACCAGTAATTTCTGAGCAGCTCTCGGAATCGTTTAAGAATTATAAAGTTGATATTGAAACCAAAGATATGATCAGTAAATTATCCAAAATCCCTTCTAATATCAGAATAAATGTTTTACATTCATATTATCATAGTGATACTATAAAGTACGGTAAGATTCCCGGATTTGAATTGGAGTCACTTGGAACAAAAAGATTATTTGAATTGGCAGCACCACTCTTTATGTCTATTGGCG
>JAVCCX010000137.1 GCA_030765245.1 Candidatus Zophobacter franzmannii
CTCCTCTTCTTGGAGTTGAAGCAAGTTCCAATATGCTATCTTCCTATGCGGATGACTTCCCACTTATCAGAATGACCAACCTCTGTCTCGCTCCGGGACATGGTTCTCTGGATGACCTTATTAAGGAAACAGAAAAGGGTTATCTGATTGATTATACCAAGACCTGGTCTATTGATGATAATCGTAACAACTTCCAGTTTACTACTGAGATTGGTTATAAGATTGTGAATGGTGAGATTGTCGGAATCGTGAAAGAACCTACCTATTTCGGGATAACTCCTGAGTTCTGGGCTGCATGTGACAGAATCTGTGGACCGGAAGAGTGGACACACTTCGGTACCTTCAATTGCGGTAAGGGTGAACCCGGACAGTCAATGCATCTGTCTCATGGTATTGCACCTGCCAGATTCAAAGATATTGTCGTTAATGTGAAAGCATAAACATATTATAAATTGTGAAAGGGATATCCGAAAGGGTATCCCTTTTTGCGTATAACAACTCTCCCGAGTTGTTAGGGAATCACCACAACTGAGGACAGTTATGTTACGAATTGAACCGCAGTGAACGGAGAGAATGTGGGGCGAAGAGAAAGAAACCGGAATCTTAACCACGGAAGGCACAGAAAGCACGGAAAAGGGAAAGAAGAATTTTCAACCACGAAATACACCAAAGAACACGAAATAGGGAAAAGAAGAAAGTGTGTTTTGGGAAGTTTGATAGAGTTTGTTGGATTAAATGGGCAACCCCGTTAGGGTTGGTCTAATCTCTCGATACGTTACCATGGGACCTGCGTCCCATGGCTATTATTGGGTCATCCTTTCAGGATGAGCAATCGACTGTAGAGGACAAGTCAGGATGGGTAAAAGGGATGATGTATAGGCACGAATATACTTAAAGAAGAATGGATTGTAGTGGTATGAAAGATGAAGAATATAATCGACATAGGATAACAACCTATATTTAAACCTATCAAATAATAATTTCTAGACAGGAAACTCTCAGCACACCAATATTGGCTTAGGTGGTGAACCCTGAAAGGGTTACCCAATAATAGCCATAGGTCGAATGACCTATGGTAACAAAGAAAAGAGAGTCAACCCTGAAGGGGTTGCCCAATTCATCAACCCCAAATGAATCATACAAAAAAGGGACACCGACTCGGTGTCCCTTAATCTTTATCTACAAGGACATTACTTCAAAAGTACTGCCTTCTTAGTTTGAATTGTGTTACCAGATTGCATTCTAAAGAAGTAAACACCACTGTTTACTAATTCACCAGATTCATTCAATCCATTCCAGGTTCTAGTATAAGTTCCGGAGATTAGTAACTCGTTACAAACATCAGCAACATGCTGACCACGGTTATTGTAAACTGAGATTACTACACTCTGTTCATCATTCTGCTCATTAGAAAGACTGAAGCTAACTGTCAGATTTGGATTAAATGGGTTTGGATAGAGATTCTGCAGAGCAGTAGTGATAACATCAGGAGTATCCTCAGGATCTTCCTCGAAGTCACATGTAACAGTGATTGGACCGTCGTAAGTAGTGATACCACTTACATCAACAGCCTCTAACCAATAGTTATATGTTTCACCATTGTTAAACTCGTTATCAGTGAAGAAGTACTCATTCTCAGTACTACTATGTTCAGCCACAACAGGACTATTAATAGTAAGGTTGTCAGCTAACTCAACTGCATCCTCAGTATTTCTAAGGACATTATAATGAGCAGTCCCTGTTTCTGATTGAGTTACCCAATGAATCTCGACATCATCATTGTTAATCATTGCTGCTTCGAAAAGGGTGAGTTCTACAGGAAGTATGGGTTCCTCTCCAGTTACAACAAAGGTATCACTCCCCTTAGCAGCACCACTAAATAGGAAATCAAATGATACGGTTCCTGCACCCCAGCTCAAATCAACATCAGGGAGATTTACAGCACCACCTACATGGTAAACATGAGTTGCTAAGCCTGTGAAGTCAATTGTGACTGTTAGTGTGACAGGTGAAGGAGAGGTAACTGTAACTACAATATCTTCCAATGCAGTTGCTCCGTCTGGAATTGAAGGAGGAACAGCAGGGTCACCCACAGTTATCACCGTGCCTTCAGGAATGTCGCCTTCAGTTTCCGGTACGACTCCACCAGTTCCTGTATTATCAGTAGGTACGACATCTGCCGTTGTAAATGACCAGATTGGGCAATTAGTTGCATTACCCTTAACAGATTTTAAATCATTTGTATATGGTACAACCTGCCAGTAGTAGGTCGTTCCATGATTCAAGCTAGGATTGAAAGTTGTTGCATCTGCATCCATTATCTGAGAAGTAGGAGGTGTTGTACTATTTAAGTAAACCTTATAAGCATCAGGAGTAATCCCTGTTACAGGAGCAACCCAACCTAACAGAATAGATGGGTCAATAGCTGTAGCAGCATCACCAGGAGCAGGGTTAGATGCAGCATTTGGTGATGGAGGTGCTACGGTGGTAAATGACCAAACAGGACAGCTAAGATCTCCACCGGTTGTATTGTATGGTATGACCTTCCAGTAATAGGTTGTTGAATATGCTAATGTTGGGTTTGCAGAATTATTAAGTCCATTATCAGTGAAAGTAACTGGGGGATTAACAGTATCAAAGTAGAGACCATAACCTGTTATCGGTGATGAAGCAGGATCATCCTGCCAACCAAGTATTGAACTTGTTGCAACAGATGTTGCACTGTTAGCTGGACTTGGTGAAATAGCAGGTAAAGGCAATGGAAGGTCAGCTGTAACCTGTATATCATCAATGCACACACCATAACCATACTTTGCATTGCCTTCAAAAGCAAGTTGATAAGTAGATCCAATATTAGGAAGAACGACATGCTGTACAGCCCAGTTTGGTACATCGTTGAAGAAGTGTTGAATCTGTGTCCAAGCTCCACCTATAGAGGTACGATAATATATTTTAAGTTCGTCTTGGTCATTTGCCCAGACTTGCATAGCTAAATCAAATGTCAAAACAGCATTGTCAGTATACTCAGCAAAGTCAATGTATGGAGTTATCAAGCGAGTTTCGTCATCATCAGAATCTGTATCTCTTAAAACTGCATTTAGTACACCATCTGATGCTATCGCCGGATTTGATGTTCCGTTACCGGCAAGGAATAGCCAGTTAACGGTACCTGAGACTATTGTCTCAGTCCATCCATTTGGAACAGCACCAGCTTCAAAGCTCTCTGAGAGAATAGTACCTGCAGTGTTAATGTAAACATAAACAACATCAGAGTGTGTATGACCTGTACTGCCATAGCCTGTTACAGTGATTGAATATACACCCGGGGTCATTCCTAAAGCATGCCATGAGTATGTGTAAGGTGCAGTCATATCATTGTCTGAGTAAACGGACATGTTGTTTGCATCTTTAACATCTATATCTGTATGGGTCACTGAACCTGATGAAGTAGTCGAAGTTGCAGTAATAGAAATAGTATCGCCTACAAAGAAATTAGCTCCGTTACTTGGAGATGTAACAGTAGTTGATACATTAGAGCCACCCATGAAATCAAGGGAGATAACACCAGAATCCTCACCAATATTGGTTATAGGCTTTGCTGTACTTGCTGCCGCCCAGGATTTAGAGTTAGGAGAAGTGGCATCAGTGAAACTTGTTCTGCTTGCCGTGCCCGGGAATGGACATGAGGTTGCGTTTATCGTTCCTCCTGCAGCTTTTGGATACATCCCCTGATGAGTAGTAGCATTAATACTATTTGAGCTATAATGAGTTGCAATGTAATTCTCATCTACATGGTAGATTACCAGTCCATGGCCTGGAATTGAGGCATCAAAACCTGTTTGTTGTCTATTCTCGATTAAAAAGAATTCATTCGCAGTAGTGGTTGTGTAGTAATAGAAATCTGAATTGCTTGTAACTACACTACTGAGAGTTGGAGACCATGCAGCAGTTAGCTCTGTTGGAGATGTCCAGCCATAATACTTCCATTTAGTATAAGCATTATGATGAGCTGGAGTCCGTCCATTATTGTTCCATGAACCACTAGCCATAATATCCCATTGACCGGTACCATCGTATGAACCACCGGTTGCATAATCGGTATCGTAATAGTCTGGAGCTCCAAGATTATGACCAAACTCATGGCACATTACACCAATCGTAGTCATTGTTGAACCAGCACCATACAATTCCGGTTGCATTGTGTATGCGTTAACCTGAACACCATCGAAAGTTCTTTGAGCTGAGGAATACCCAGCAGAACTCAGTTCCCAGTTATGTGACCAGACATCGTTAGTATTACTTGTTGCTTCTTGCCCTGGCCCTTGATGAATAATAGCTATGCCATCGACAACGCCATCACCATTGTTGTCAAATTGCGAGAAGTCAACTCCTGCAGCATCAGCAGCCTGAATTGCTTCATAAGCAAGGTTGTCCCACTGGGCATCAGGACCATAAGAATCATGTGTCCCTGTAACAGAGACCCAGCTTGATACAGTAGTGTTAACTGTAAGCTGGTTATGCGAGTTTTCAAGATAATAATCTTTAAAACTACCAGTGCTGTTAAAGTTAGTCTGATTCATGTAGTTGTTGAAATTAGTTTGTGTGAATTGAGTAGATGTATCACTATAATTAACTAAAATCATTAAAAGATTTCGTGTCCCGGTAGTTGGGAAACCACCCATTCTGGTATTATTCGTATCTCTCGGGAACTGCTCAAGTTTAGTACGAACCTGTGCAGGTGAGTACCTCATATCTGTCTTGTGATTTAACATGAAACTTGCTTCAGTAGCAGTTCTCATGCCGACATTATGAGCTCTAATCCCGCTACTAATAAGGTCCCCTCCACCTTGATTGTCAGCATAATAGTAGAAGCCATTCTCTTCTACGATAGTGTAGCCATCGGTGGTTTCAGCCCAGTTAACATATTCATCACCGCGTAATCTAATATCGAGTGATGAACCATCAGACTGGGTTCGAGTAATAATGTTTGGACCAGCCGGGATTGCCAGTATCGAGAATGTAATTACAAATAAAAGGAAAACAAATAAAGTCTTTTTCATATGATACCTCCTAAATTCTTGCTAGTTTATTGAAATATGTCATTAGTTGTCAATAAATTAATATTAGTATTACGAAGTTTATTGCCAATTCATTCCTTTAAAACCCTATCCAACAACTCTCTTCCAATGCCTTATAAAACTTTTAGACAATAAAAAAAGCCCGTTACCGGGCTAGGAGAGGTGAAGAAGTTTGTATCTATTTTATCGCGGCAAGCAATCTTTCGGCCTGCTCAGAAGTAATAGTTCCTTTTTCTAAAAGGTCAAGAATCTTCATTCTGCTCTGTCTTTGGTCATTCTTAGGCTGTGTTTTTTCTTTCACAACATCAGTTGCTTTATGCATTGCCTCTGAGATACCGCTAATGGCCTTATTAACTGCATCCATAATGTCATCCGGTAATTTCGGTGATTTAGGAGCTTTGGGGCTTTCTGGCATTTCAGGGCACTCATCACAATCGGGACAGTCGTCTTCATCACGGATGATAATCTTGGTCTTGCGAGTTGTATGACCCTCATCATCAGTTCCGTCGTCATCGCTGACGAAGATTTCCATATTACAAAGTTTGTCCTGAAGAGTGTTTACTGTCTTCAATGCGGCATCAATTGATTTCTGAACAGATTTCCGAGAAATCATCTCTGCTTTCTTTTCTAAAACCTTTGAAATCTTCTCAAAGTCAACATCTTGTAAAGCTTTCTTGACCTTTTCATGAAAGTCGCCTTTCTCTTTGTGAATCTTTTCCCATTGGTTTTTAAAACGCTTTACTTCGACCTTGATACCGTCTATTCCGATAGTTTTACTATCTAAGAGACTGATGTTTCCATTCTCAGTTTCTATGTTAATGGAGTAGTCTCCGTTGCCATTGGAGAAGGTGTATGTCCGCTCATCATCATCTTCATCATCCTGTTCTTCTTGCAATTCAGCTTTTAGTGTGCTGGTAAGTTTACCGTAGCCCATCGTACAATTGGCTTCAAACTCTAGCTCTTCAGGGATGATAATATTTATACTACCGTTTTCAGTTTCAATATTTGCGTCCCCTTCCGCACGGAGTGGAATTTCGCAAGTAATTCTTCCGTTCTCCGTCTCGAGGTTGATGGTTCTGAAGTCTGATCCTTCGACTTTGATCTGACCGTTCTCCGTCTCAAGGTTGAGACTGTCTCCCTTTGTTGAGTCAAGTTTGATGAATCCGTTTTCGCTTTCTGCATTTATCTCGCCCTCCGAGTTATTCACCTTTATAGGTCCATTTTCTGATTCCAGATTTAATGTTCCTTTACAATCAGAAACAAGAGTAGCTCCATTCTCTGTTTCAAGGTTAATTATTCCTACTACACCAATACATGAAATCTTACCATTCTCATTCTCTACATTAATTGTAACAGACCGAGGAACGATAGCTTTAACAAAACTTTTTTGAGTGTCTATGTGGCATGATTGTTCTTCATCGAAAGAAAAAGAGACTGTATTTTTCTCTTCGTTATTATCGATGGTGTAAATCTCCTTACATTCACTAAGCTCTCTTTTATTTGAATGTAGTTCGACTTGAAAGGTTACATTTTCTTCATCATGGGATTCAACAAATATGTTGACATTGTGTGCTTCAATCTCGATTGTCGGGTTTGACTTAAGAGGGATGACGTGACACTGATTAATTTCGCTTTTCATTGTTATCTCCTTTTTTCTATTTGTGCTAATGCATCTTCAACTGATAAGTCTCCTTCCTCAATTCCTTCCAGAAGAAGCATAAGCTCCTCATCTGATTCTTGAGGTTGGAGAGCACTCTTTATATCTTTCAATCTTGCTTTGACTGTGGGGTAGGAAATGTTAAGTACTCGCTCTACTTCCTTAATGTTACCTTCTGCCATGATAAAGGTCATAACAAAATCGAGTTGCTCACTTCGAAGTGAGGCCAATCCTGTGAGTTTGAAATCCCCTTCAACAGAGGTTTGGCATAGTGGACAAGAATACTTAACTATGTGTAGCTCAGAATCGCAAACCGGGCAGTTATTCAAATGTTGTTTTTTCATTACTTCCTCCAAATGTTATTCAATAATCTAAATGGACTTAATAATGTCAAGAAGAAAATTAATAAAGTTAATATCAATATTAATATTGTTAAGTTTAGGTGTAGCTTTAATTGTAAATGTGTAGTTCTAAACTAATATTTGAATAAACTCTCCCTTTCTCGGTATTCAGTTTCGTATTTATCCTTTATCAGTTGATTCTCGGGTAATACTAACTCAGGGTCAGCTTTCAAAATACGGGTGGCTAACTCTTTAGCTTCGGAGAGAATACCTTTATCTCTTACTATATTCGCAAACTTAAAGACAGGGAGTCCCGATTGTTTAGTTCCGAAGAACTCTCCCGGTCCTCTCAAATCAAGATCTCTTTCTGCTATAACGAAGCCATCATTGGTCTCAGTCATTATTCTCAACCGTTCAGCTCCAATCTTGCTTAAGGGTGGGTATGAGATTAGATAGCAGAATGACGCATCGGAACCTCGACCTACTCGTCCTCGAAGCTGATGGAGTTGACTAAGACCAAAACGCTCTGAGTGTTCTATCATCATCACTGATGCATTAGGTACATCAATCCCAACTTCAATAACAGTAGTAGATATAAGGATATCAATCTCTCTGTTTTTGAAGGCTATCATGGTCGCATCTTTCTCGCGATTCTTCATTCTTCCGTGCAAAATAGCACATCTATAGTTCTTAAAAGTATTATTACTCAGGTGTTCATATAAGGTCTCAGCAGCGAGAAGGTCTGACTTCTCAGTATCTTCAATCAAAGGGCAGACTATATAAATCTGCCTTTTCCTTGATAGGACCTTCTTAATCTCTTCATAGACCAACTGCTTCTTTGATTCACTCTTCCAGATAGTCTTGATAGGCTTTCTCCCTGGTGGAAGCTCATCGAGAACACTAATCTCCAAATCACCATAGACAGTTAGAGCAAGGGAGCGGGGGATAGGAGTTGCAGAAAGGTAGAGCATATCCGGTCTTCCATTCTTCTTCGCTAATTCAGCCCTCTGTTGAACCCCAAATCTATGCTGTTCATCCACAACGGTTAATCCGACTTTATGATAAACAACAGTCTTTTGTAGTAGTGCATGCGTGCCTATTATTATCATAGACTTGCCGGAAGCGATATCAGCAAGTATATCTTTCTTCCCTTTATAGTTTCCACCTTTGAGTAGAGAGATATGGATATCAGGAAAGATACTCATCAGGTCACCAATTGTCTTGAAATGTTGTTCAGCAAGAATCTCGGTTGGTGCTAAAAGGGTTGCTTGATAACCATTTTCAACGGCAAGAAGCATAGCGAATAGGGTCACGATAGTTTTACCGGCCCCAACATCTCCCTGCATTAGTCTATTCATCTGTCTCTCAGAACTCATATCGCTAAATAGCTCCTTCACAACTCTCCTCTGAGCTTCTGTGAGCGAGTAGGGAAGATGCTCATACATTAGTTTCGTTAGCTTTCCTGTAGGATGGAAAGTAATGCCCCTTTTAAAACCATTCTTCTTCGTTCTCTGCCACAATATCTGGGTATAAAGGAACTCTTCAAGGATAAATCGTTTCTTTATCTCCATAACTTTGGAAGTGTCGGAGAGGA
>JAVCCX010000424.1 GCA_030765245.1 Candidatus Zophobacter franzmannii
TACAGATAATCTGCATATTCAAAGATATCCTTCGGCTTTGTTACCCTGGAACGATAAATGTCCTGGAAGTGATAATACTTTCTAGGGAATCTATCTGTATTCTCACCTATCGAATCGAGAAGAAAGAGCATCGTAGCATCATCAGTTTCATTGAGTCGCTGTCGAAACAGCTTTGTGAAATCTGCCAAATAGAGAGGGTTCTTTTCTAATTTAGAGATTATCCCATTCTGGAAGAAGTTATCTTTTGGAGCATAGTCACCAACGGCATTAAAATATTCAACAGCAGTCGGAATTGTAGCTATAACCTCTTCATAATAGGCACTCTTTTCGTAATCAGTCCTCTCTGCTGAGATGAGCAGAAATGGCATTAAAAACAATATATATAGCGTAAGTTTTTGCATCTTCATCCTTTAAAGTTTTAACACATCAATTTTAGACACTACCCTTTGCATGGCAATATTTTTTTGTTTTAAGTAGTAAACATACTCGGAATTATTTAAGAGATAGAAGGGAAAGAACAGAGAACTATTTAAGCTTTTTGCAAAATAATGTAATTTAATTTGTATTATCACTAATTAGTGATATCTTACTTTCATGGAACATAAAACAAGAGACTATGGAAGCGAGAATAAGAGAAACCTTAAGCTGGTAATTGCACTAGCGAGGACTAATTCAATAGGGTATAGAAGTACCCAGAAGTTATTAAGCAAACACAAGCTGACTATCTCGCAATTCGGAGTATTGGAAGCACTTTATCACCTTAATGATATGTGCATAAACGATCTAATAGAGAAGACTTTGTCGACAAGTGGGAACATGACAGTGATTATCAAGAATCTCGAACGGGATGGTTATATTCAGAAGATTCCATGTAAGGTTGATGGTAGAAGAACGGACATTCATCTGAAACCCAAAGGCGCAAAGCTTATCAACCAAATATTCCCTGAGCATTTGCAAGAAATAGAGCAGAATTTTACCCGACTTTCTAATCCAGAAAAAGAACAACTCATTAGTTTGCTAAAGAAGCTTAACGGTTACGAGAGCAAATAACATGATGAAAAGATTTAGACAAAACAGGAGATATAAAATGGAATTCAGAGAAGTAATAGAATCAAGAAGAGCAGTAAATCATTTCGACCCGACAAAAGTGTTAACAGATGAGAAATTGAAAGAGATTATAGATTTAGCAGTATTAGCACCCTCAGCCTTTAACTTACAACCCTGGAGAGTAATTGCAGTCAAAAGCACAGAAACAAAAGAGAAACTGCTCAAACTCTCGAATAACCAGCCTAAGATAATGGAAGCATCCGTCAGTTTGATAATATTGGGAGATAGAAAAGGATTCAGGGATGAGAATAGCGTCTGGGCTGACCTTGAGAAAGCGATGGGTAAAGAGGCTATAGTTGGAGCAAAAGGGGCTGCGAACTTCCTCTACGGCTCATCTGAAGAACGCGGGATAAAGTTTGCCGAGAGCAATGCAGGACTTTTAGCCATGTCTATAATGTATGTTGCTAAGAGCCTTGGAGTTGACTCACATCCGATGAGTGGAATTGATTTTGATGGTATCAAAGAGCAGTTTAACTTAGCTCAAGATGAAAGCCCTGTGATGGTTATTGCCCTTGGGTATCATAATACCGAAAAGAGTATCTATCCACGCAGTTCTCGTAAGGGTTTTGATGAGATTGTAGAAATATTGTAGTTAAAGAGAAAGTAACAAACCAGAAACCTCCTCAACAAATCGGGGAGGTTTTTAAAATTGCAATATATGCTAAACCATCTTACGGATGGTCAGGAAGACCTCCGCAATGTTCTTACACGGACGAACATGGACAATCACAGACGGACAGGGACAGACACGAAGAATAAAGACATAAACTAGGCGGGAAAACAGAATTAGACTTGCACCGCAACGAAGTGTGGGGCGAGAATAATTAAAATACAGGTAGTAAGGATAAAATTACATCTCTTGATTAATCAACAGAGAAGAGATATTTATACAGGAATACAGACTTGGCAGACTTCCGTTCACTTAGTGTGTAATAGAACTTGTTGTCCGGTGACCAACAGATTGCTTCACCTTGTGGTTCGGACTTATATGGCAGTAGAGCATCAGGAGTACGAGAGCACATATCCCATATCGATTCACCGGGTTGCCTATTCCAAAAATATACTTCGATATATGTTTTCAAAACCAGCATTTTACCGGTATCATCCAGGTCGCCACCTGTTACAATTGAGATAGGCAGTTGACCACAAAAACGAGCAGGGAAAACATCTGAAGTTCTGGTTAAAGGATGACTAATCTCGAACACTTTTGAGAATTCACTCCACTTTGTTATAACATACAGATTACCACTTTGGGTATCATAGAGTAGAGTCTCAGCATCATATGCGCTCTTATCCATTGTGAATTTAATGCTTTTAAGACTATCAACTTGGACAGGGATGTCCTCACCACATTTGAAGGTGATGAATAAAAGAACAATCTCGTAGGAAGTCTTCAAAAGCTTGTTATTACCTGTATCAGCGATGAAAAGCACTGCTTGATTTGGCTCACCAATCTGAGCAGCGGAGATATCTTCCCAGTCATTGTTTTTAAATTGCTTTGGGATGGGTATAATCTGTGAGACCTTGCCGCTAAGCGTAAGTACATAA
>JAVCCX010000317.1 GCA_030765245.1 Candidatus Zophobacter franzmannii
GTGTAACAATAGTAGCCATGATATTACCACCAAAAGCCGGTCTGGTTTGGTGCAGATTACCTGATTCTATATCAATTTCTAAACCCGTGCAGTCAGCTGTAAGACCTGTATGGAGTGAAACAGCCACACGAGGGATAAATGAACGACCCACAACAGAAGCACCTGCAAGTAGGATCTCAGGTTTATACTTATTACAAAGAGTGACTAAGGCATCGGTATAAACCTTATCAGTGAAAAGTTCTAATTCGGGCTCGTTAATGTAGTATACTTTGTCAGCACCAAAAGCGATTAACTCTTTGGTTAATGAATCAACATTGTGACCGAGAAGAGCAGCTGATAATGGTACATCTAATTGCTCTGCAAGCTCTTTACCCTTACCTAATAATTCATGCACAACTGATGCTAATTCTCCATCTCTTTGCTCTGCATAAACCCATACGCCTTTGTAATCAGCTTTATTGATAACAGAGTTTGAATTCTTGCGAATAAAGATGGCGTCGAAGGGGCAATCCTGGACACAGGCTCCGCATAAAACGCACTTATGAGTATCAATTTCAGCAATCTTATTAGTCATGATTATTGCATCATACGCACAAGATTGGATACATTTACTACAACCTACACATTTCTCTCTGATAACTTCAATCATCGATGCCTCCTAATGTATAATTATAATTATTGTTTTTAATTAAATCTCGTCAATATCTTTTCTGAGTTTCAAGCTTAATCAAAATAGAATATCGCTTGAATCGGATTTATCTTTGCAGCTTTAACTGCCGGGTAGAGCCCGGAAATGAACCCTATTAACAGGGCAAAACCTACTCCCAACATAATACCCAAAACCGGGATATTAAAAGGCATCCCCACGACACCGGAAAATAGTTTAAGTAAGATCATAGCTAATCCGACACCACCACTCGCCCCTAACAACGATAGACTTAGAGCTTCCGCAATGAAGTAAAAGAAAATATCACCACTTGTAGCTCCGATACTCTTTCTAATCCCAATCTCTTTCATTCGTTCCGTGATTGAAATCAATAGAGTACTAAAGAGCCCAATCCCACCAACAAGCAAGGATACAGAAGCAATAATCGAAAGTGTGACATTGAACTTATCCATAATCTTACCGGTCTGCTCTGTGATCTGCATTAAGAATGAGCCAACATTCTGGAATCCGAAATTGGAGTACATATTGTGAGTTGACAGGAGCAATTGACGAGCCCTGTTTTTCAACCCTTTGTAGGACTCCAGGTCAGGTGCTTGAATGTATATGTAATCAATTGCACCACTAGACCTCAAGTGTTTAGCACCTGTAGAGAGTGGTAAATATACAGCTCTCAAGTCAGCTTTGCGTTCCCATGAGTTGAAATTGAAGTTCATTGACTTGTTTCTACCCAGTGGATCATCTGCTAAAATACCTACAATTCTATATTGTTGGTTACCAAGCTTGATTGCCTGATTGAGGGGTGTTTTATTCTTGAAGTATTTCTTGGCAAAATAGTAGCCAACAATGCAAACTTTGACGCTGTTCTTCTCTTCAAAATTAGAGAACATCCGCCCTTTACCAATCTCATAAGTCTTATTTATTAAGAAATCATTGGTGGTTGCACGCAGTTTTACAAACTTCTTTTGACCGTCATAGACAAAATTACTATTCTCCTCAATCATACCATAGCTCATCTTAATGCTAAGGCTATCAGTAAGGAGAGTGTAATCTTTGTAGTTTAATGGCTCTACATTGCGCTTTTGCTTTCTATATCGATAGCGCATACTCCAATAATTCTGTTGAGTCGAAGGGGTGATAATTATAGAATTATCCCACCCCATCTTCTCCATATTGTCTTTAACATAGCGTTTCATTCCATCTATAGCAGAAAACATCGTAACAACTGCCATAACGCCAATTACAATCCCAATCAGCGTAAGAAATGATCTTAGCTTGTGTGAGACAATTGTCTGAAAACTACTGTTAAAGCTATCTCGAATATGCATTAGTTGATTATGGTATTACACTTAGGGCAAAGCTTATATTCACCATCTTTAGTTGTCTTCTTCTCTTCAACATATGGGTTGCCACAGTTTGGACATTCCATTGCAATAGGCTTATTATTAGTAAGGAATTTGCAATCCGGATAGTTTGTACATGAGTAGAAAACTTTACCGCGTTTATTCCTTCTTTCTGCAAGGAATCCGGTCTCACATTCAGGGCACTTAATCCCTGTGTGTAATGTCTCAGTGTATTTACATGTAGGATAGTTAGAACAGGCAACAAACTTGCCGAAGCGTCCCTCTTTAATAGTAAGGTTACTATCACATTTTGGACAGTTTCTATCAAGCGTTTCAGGTTCTTTGATTGTAATTACACCTTCAGCTGAGCGTTCAAAGTTCTTGATATTTCTACATTTTGGGAAATCTGAGCAGGAAAGGAATTGTCCCTTACTCCCCCATCTAACTATCAAATGACCTGTTTCGCACTTATCACAAGGTATGTCAGTATCTTCTTGTAGTTCTTTCTTTACTGCTTTGATATTAACATTATCCATCTGAGTCTTCAAAGATGTATAGTACTTATGTAAAAATGCGATATACTCTACTTTACCATATTCAACAGCATCAAGGTCATTTTCCATTTCAGCTGTAAAAGAGACATTGAAGAATTTCTCAAAACTGGAAACTAAGAATGTATTAACATGAACTCCAAGTTCTGTTGGGAAGAAGTTCTTCTTTTCAGTATCTACATATTGTCTTTGAACAATGGTGCTTATGATAGTAGCGTAAGTTGAAGGTCTGCCAATACCATCAGATTCCATCTCTTTAATCAGGGATGCTTCAGTAAAGCGTCCCGGTGGCTTTGTGAAATGTTGGTTAGGAGTAAATGAATCGGTGAGCAATTTGTCATTCTCTTGGTAAGAAGCGTCTATTAACTCACCCTGAGATACTTTAACATGTGGATAGGCTTCTAAAAATCCTTTGCTTTGAATAGTACTACCGGAAGTTCCGAATTGACCTTCGCCAACAGTCACTTCAATCTTGATAGTGTTTATCTTAGCAGTTTCCATCTGAGTTGCTACGAATCTTTGCCAGATCAATGTATAAAGCCTGAGTGACTCTGCATCTAAGTACTTCTGCATTTTTTCAGGAGTATTAAACAGATTAGTTGGTCTGATTGCTTCATGAGCATCTTGTGATTTATTCTTATTTTTAAAAGTTCTTACAGTTGGATGTACCATATCTTTGCCATATCTTTCTGCGATAAGGTCACGGCAGCTTTCAATGGCTTCAGAAGACATTCTTACAGAGTCAGTACGCATATATGAGATTAAACCAACTCGTTCACCACTCATATTCACACCTTCATACAACTTCTGAGCAACAATCATCGTTCTCTTTGCAGAGAAATTAAGAATCTTGGAAGCTTCCTGTTGAAGGGTACTTGTTATGAATGCCGGGAAAGGAGATATTTGTCTCTTTGACTTCTTAATCTTAGTTAATTCAATCTCATTATTCTTAAGTTTATTAACAACATCAAGAGTCTCTTTCTCTGTAGCTAATTCAGCTTTGTTTCCATTTATCTTTTCGAGAATACCTTTAAAAGGATCCGCATTGTCTTTAAAGAAGTTAGCTGAGATTGACCAGTATTCTCTAGGAATAAATGCATTAATTTCTTCTTCTCTTTCACATATGAGTCTTAATGCAACAGACTGAACTCTACCGGCACTTAAACCTTTATTGATGGTCTTCCAAAGAAGTGGACTAACCTGGTAACCAACAATACGGTCTAGTATGCGTCGTGCTTGTTGAGCATTTACCCTATTCACATCAATTTCTCTTGGATTTATCAATGAGTCTCGCACTGCCTTCTGAGTAATCTCGTTAAATTCTATACGCTTTATCACTTTATCTTTCAGTTCCTTCTTAAGGATCTGAGTCAGATGCCACGCGATTGCTTCTCCCTCACGATCAGGATCAGCAGCCAGATAAACTATATTAGCCTCTTTCACAGCAGTCTTAAGTGCTGCTACTACCTTGGACTTGGTCCTATCGGCTACATACTTAGCTTTAAAATCGTTTTCTAGGTCAACACCGAACTCTTTCTTCGGTAGATCTCTAACATGCCCCATAGAGGCCAATATTGTATACTTCCCTTTAAGGAATTTACTAATAGTACTTGCTTTCGCGGCGGATTCCACAATTATTAAATCTTTAGCCATATTATTCTCAGTTTTTACTGAATTCTCCTGTTGTATTTATCATTTCTAAATAGTCACCGGAAGTGACATTCTGAAGTCCTGTAAAAAGATAGATTGTAACAATTTTGTCCATTTTATCTTTGTCAATAATAGAATTTATCTCTCTAGCAATCGAGACGCATGAATTAAGTATGTTTTCTAAATCCATACCTGAAATCGATTTGATCTGATACATTGAGAGTAAATATCCATAAGCTCCTGTTGTAATAGCCATTGATTCTCTATTACTCAGAAGTCTATTATATGTATTCTGGGTTGATTTATCAAGAACTAGCATATCATAGAGGATATTACGCTCCTCGTCTGTGAGCATCTCAAGAAACTCATCAGTGATTTCACTGTTCATAGTCTTTATTAATTTATCTTTATCTAGTTTCATTAATCCTCAAACTCATTTCTCTTACCGCAACAATGCTTATATTTCTTACCACTTCCACATGGACATGGCTCATTGCGGCCAATTACTACATCTTTTCTCATAGGTTGAAGCTTTACTTTCTCTTGAATTTGGGCAGGAGAAGGTTGACCAGCTTCTCTAAAAGTATCTATATCTTTGTGCTCGGTTTTAACACTCTCCACCATATCTATATACTCTTCTCTAGTATAGAGTTGCATTGTGAATACACTTCTTGTAACGCGACCCTGTAGTCTTTCTATCAAACTTTGGAAGAGAGTGAAACTCTCTTTTTTGTACTCTATTAATGGGTCTTTCTGAGCGTAAGCTCTCAAGCCAATACCTTCTCTAAGATGGTCCATTTCATGCAAGTGATCTCTCCATTCAGAGTCAACCACTTCCAATAGTGACCTTCGTTCAATCTCTCTCAATTTCTCATCACCAAGATGTTCTTCGCGCTTTTCATAGGCATTGATTATCAACTCTTCGCAGATAGAATGCAATGTCTCATCAGTCAGCCTTTCTGTCACAAAATCTCTCTCTTGGAGATTGATACTAAACTCAAAATTGAACCAGGTTCTTAGTTTTTCAAGATCCCAATTCTCTGCATAAGGCTCTATTGAAATAAGTTCTTCAATCTTACGCCAAACAGCATCTTTAATCATCTCAACAATCTCAGTTTTCAGATTGAAGCCTTTCAACACATTGCGTCTGTACTGGTAGATGACTTCGCGTTGTTGATTCATTATTTCATCATACTTAATCAACTGCTTTCTCGTCTCGAAGTTATGTTCTTCAACCTTTTGTTGAGCTCTTTCAACAGCTTTTGTCATCCAAGGATGCATAATTGGTTCGTCTTCTTTAACGCCTAACTTTTGCATCATAGGAGCGATTCTATCTGAACCAAAAAGTCTCATTAAATCATCTTCAAGTGAAAGATAGAATCTGGAAGTACCGGGGTCACCTTGTCTTCCTGCACGACCTCTAAGCTGTCTGTCTATACGACGAGAATCATGCCTAGCACTACCAATAACATGCAAACCATCAATAGGTAATCCAAAAGGATTATCGAGAGTTGGCTTGGAAGTGATATTTCTATATGATTCTATAGCTTGGGTGACAACACCCTCACCAAGTTTGATATCAGTACCACGACCCGCCATGTTAGTTGCAATTACAACAGAGCCGGCACGACCTGCTTCCTTAATAATATCGGCTTCTTTTTCATGATACTTCGCATTCAAAACATTATGATTAATCTTTCGTCGTTGTAGCATACGGCTCAATGTTTCAGAAACATCCACACTAACAGTACCGACAAGAACCGGTTTACCCTTGGTATGCCAATACTCTATCTCGTCTATGATAGCTTTAAATTTCTCGTTTTTAGTCATGTAGATAACATCTTCATGGTCAATACGAGTCATTTGCACATTCGTAGGAATCTGAACACATTTTAACTTGTATATTTCGAGGAATTCATGTTCTTCAGTTAAGGCAGTACCTGTCATACCTGCTAATTTCTCAAACTTACGGAAATAATTCTGAAGGGTAATTGTAGCTAGTGTTTGGGTAGCACTCTCAATTTTGAGTGTTTCCTTTGCTTCAAGTGCTTGATGCAAACCCTCACTGAATCTTCTACCAGGCATAGCTCTACCTGTGAACTCATCCACAATAACGATTTTGTTATCTTGGATTATGTAATCTACATCTTTATTAAACAGGGTATATGCTTTTAATAGCTGAGTTATATTATGGAGCTTCTCATTCTTATCCATGAAGTATTGGGTTAGTTCTCTCTTCTTCTCTTCAAGCTCTTCTGTAGTCAAATCTTCTTGTTGTTCTAGTTCATAAAACTCTTCATCAAGTGATGTTAGAAGGAAAAGGTCTTTTTCATAGTTATCTAATAAATCTCTAGCCTTTTCATTTATGTCAACAGCGTTAGATTTTTCATCAACAGTATAAAGAAGCTCTGCATCAAGCTCATGCATCTTCTTATCACGAATGTAAATACCTTCAACACTCAGCATTAATTTCTTGTAGGAAGAATCTTTTAGGACCTTATAAAGTGACTTGCTTTTTGGGGCTGAGCGATAAACCTTCAGTAAGGCTTTTCCTAATTCGAAGGATTCACTATCACCTTCGCTAATCATCTGTCTCGCTTCGCCTAAGGTCTTAGTAACCATCTGTGCTTGCAGATGGACTAGCTTAGCAACATGAGGTTTAACTTCCAGGAAGAAGTTCTTATCTTGAGCAACAGCACCACTAATAATCAGAGGTGTTCTAGCTTCATCAATTAGAATACTATCAACTTCATCGACAATTGCATAAAAGAAGTCTCTTTGAACTAATTGTGTAGGGCTAACAGCCATGTTGTCACGCAAGTAGTCAAAGCCAAACTCACTATTCATACCATAGGTAACATCTTTAGAATATGCTTCCTTTCTTTGGCTGAAGTCAAGCCCTGTTGTGATACAACCTACTTCCATTCCATGGAATTCAAATATTGGTGACATCCATTCAGAGTCACGCAGAGCAAGATAGTCATTAACAGTAATAAGATGTGCACCACGCCCGGTAAGTGCATTCAAAAACAGTGGCAAAGTCGCTACAAGTGTTTTACCTTCACCCGTTGCCATCTCTGTAATCATACCCTTATGAAGAGCAATCGCACCAATCAACTGAACATCAAATGGAACCATATCCCATGTTAGATCATTACCTCTAACATCAAAATCATGTCCTACTAATCTTCGGCATGTATCTTTAACACAGGCGAAAACTTCAGGTAAGTAATAATCTAAAATCTCTTGTGTAGACTTCTTAAGGTTTGCTTTTAAAACATCAATCCGATTTCTAAGGGCTTCTTTCTTCTTCTCAATTCCTTCAGTCTGAAATTCCACTAATGCGGTCTGATACTCCGCTTCAAGTGGCTCAATGACATTGATGATTTCGCTCTTTACATTACTAATCTTTTCTCTTAATTCATCATCACTTAAAGCCTCAAGAGTTGGATAAATCTCATTTATATTATCTCTTAATGGGTACATAGGTTTCAGGTCTTTCGACTGCCTATCGCCCATCAATTTTTTCAGAAGTTTATTTAGCATAGTTATTCCTTATAATGGATTTGAATTTCAAGTAGTTTATAACCCCTCTTGTTGTCAAATATTTTAACAATCTTCAATCTCTCATGTATATTTTCTATACGACATCTCTTCTCAAATATATGTTCATTGCTTAATATTCCAAATTTGAAAAGAGGAGCTCAACAGAACTCCTCTTAAAATATATTCATCGGTTTGACTTGTTAGCCTAATGATGTTGCCATTGGCAATTCTCCATATTTTTGAACGGCATTAATAAAACCTTCTCTGAGCTCCTCAATGAGGCTTTTCACGGAGATTATCTTATCTATTCTGAATGCATTGGTTCCACTAAAGGCAAAACCATTAGTCAAATTACCCCAACTGGCATTAGTTAGAGCTATTGCAATACAATATGGTGCGACATTATAGTCACAAGTTCTCAGGCATTTCCAAGGACAACTAAACGGATGTTTGATTCCAGCTTTAACAGCCTTAAGGAAGTCATTGTTAATTGCTCTACCGGGTAAACCAACAGGGCTTTCAATAATAACTACATCATCTTCTTTAGCATCTATGTATTGGTTCTTAAATTCATCAGTTGCATCACATTCAGTAGTTGCAACAAATCTAGTTCCCATCTGAACTCCTGAAGCACCTAATTGTAGTAATTTATAGATATCTTCACCATCATAAATTCCACCACCTGCTACTACAGGGATTTTAATCCCGAGTTTATCTTCAAACTTTTTAACAGCGACTACTACTTCAGGAACTATCTTCTCTAAAGCAAAATTCTCGTCATCGAGCTGAACCTTCTTGAAACCAAGATGTCCACCGGCTTTAGGACCTTCAACAACTACCACATCAGGAACACGATTAAATTTCTTTTCCCAGGTACGAAGGATTAGAGTTGCAGCTCTATCGGAAGAAACAATCACACCAAGCTTAGTTTTACCGGTTGAGAAGTACTTGTCTGTCATCTCTTTCGGGAAATTAATTGGTAAAACCGGCACCCATGAAGATTACATCAACTTCCTCTTCAAAACCAATCTCTACCAACTCTAGAAAGTCTGTAAGTGCAACCATAATATTGAGCCCAATTATGCCATCAGTTTTGGCCCTGGCTTCACGGATTTCTTGTCTTAACCCATCCATGTTTGAGTTATGAAAATCTACTTTCTTTCCTCTATTTCTAACCAGACCAATTCCAACAGATGAGATAATACCAATTGCACCCTCATTCGCTACGGCAGCTGCTAAGCCGGATAAGGAGATTCCGAGTCCCATTCCACCTTGTATAATTGGTATCTTTGGAACTAAATCACCAATTCTTAATTCGGGCATTTTAAACTTATTCATTATTTCTCCCTGTGGGTATTAATTTTTCTAATGATTTACGCATAGGTATGATGACTTTCTTGGTAAATTCGAAACTAAGTTGCCTGCCGGAATCTGTAAGTATATAATACTTACGCTTAGGTCCTTTTTCAGCAACACCCCATTCAGAGGTAATAAAGCCTTTGGCAGTCATTTTCTTCAGGATTTGATATATGGCACTTTCATTATAGTCAAGCTTATCTTCAGTAGCATGAAATAATTCTTGCTTGAGTTCGTATCCATATTTCTTATCTTTCTTCAGTAGAAGAAGTATCATATAAGCTGTAAGTCCTTTCTTGAACTCCTTTTCCCAGCTTTCTAAAGTCTTCTCTACATTCTTATAAAGTTTCATTCTGTCTCCATGACTATATCGTGATACACTGTAGTGTTAATGACTGCTATCTTGTCAAATCTTTTTTTGTTAAACCATGGATAATTTTGGGTTTAGGGGCAGTATTAACCGCCTTCAAAGATTTATCTGAGCTAGGTGTAAGATAATAATAAATGTATCTTAAGGCAGTCAATAATTTATTAATAATAGCAGTAATAGAGAGGGATTTTATATACTTGTGCCTGTCTTCGCCAAAGGCTGGGAAATGATGCTTCAGCTTCATCTCTTGAATACGGTACAGCTAAAGCAGTACTTCCTAAGAACATTCAATTGCATACAATATAACAAGTCTCTGCCGTCAAATTGAGTTTAGACAATGTAGTGAGATTAGTATTCAGCATCCACACAATAAGTGAAATTAACAAACAGAGGAAAAATAGTAATAAGATATTGAGCAATTTCTTCATAGTTTCTCCAATGTTATCCAAACAACATCCGAATTATTAGCTTATCGTCTGCTATGTCAATACATACTTTCACGATAGAGTATTATTGTATCTACAATATGGAACATTCTTTGCATAAATTTTAATAGTATAAACTCTAAGGGGGCAATCTATGAAAGAATTGAAGTGTCAAACCTATTTTATTAGAAATAGTAACGCGATGAACGGTAACCACTACTTATCATCAGCGTTGAATCTATCTTTATCACTTCATAAACCTAACGGAAGATTAAGGAGTTTTGCTTAAATCATCAGATGTTTGGTAGCATTTTGTGTCCTAACCTGTAGCGAATTTCCTCAATTTCCTCTCAATTCTGTTAACTAAGTTAACGCAACTAAACTCTTTCAGA
>JAVCCX010000301.1 GCA_030765245.1 Candidatus Zophobacter franzmannii
AATAGTCAATCTTTCTAGGATTGTGATATTGTATCAAAGCCTTTGATATAGTGCGAAGACTTATTTTTTACTCCACCAGAATACTATTCCAATCACGAAAATGGGTAGAGAAACAAGATAAAGAACTAAGTCAGTATAAGTCGCAACATTGTCACCAATTTCCATTTTGTTCATCTTCATACCGAAAGGAGTAACACCTAGAACAATTTTATTGACCTACATTGCCAAGTAACTGATCGCCACATAAAAACTGAGAGATGCTAAGTTTTTGGGAATTTGTTGACATGATTTACTATTCCTATTTTAATTGTAACTATAGAAAATTGATACAATGATGAGATATTATAGAGTGTTAAATATACATGCTAAATTGTCCTTAAAGGTTTTACCGAGGCTGAAATATAAATAATTTGAGGACAAAAGCTAATGTAAAAAATAGGAGGAAGAAATGCAAAAGTTAATCTATTTATTTTTGATTGCTTTACTCATGTTACTAACAAGTTGTGAATCACCAATGAAGATTCAGATTAATGAATTGGAAAACATCGAGGGGTCTATTATCAATCGAGACCTTTTGAAAGATGATAACAGCTTTAGTGCTGGTTATGAGAATGGTAATATTAGAAATGATCAAGTGACCTTAAATTGGTCTGAGACACCTGCTGAAGGCTTTAAGTTTTATAAGCTAATCAGAGGGAATAACGATGTGGCAGTACTCACAGATAAAAATGTGACCAACTATACTGATTCAACTTTGATTGGGAACATGTACTATGACTACCAATTAACAGTTTTTACTGAGAATGGTATGGTTGCAAGTGACACAATAGAAATCAAAACAGCAAGATGGCAGGCTCCAACAAATATCACAGTCAATGGGTTAAGTAAGACGGCAATCAAGCTTATGTGGGATGACAACAGTGACTTTGAAAACAACTTCAAGATTTATCAATTTGATAATACAAGAATTACCCTTGTTGATTCATTTTTAGTAGGTCAGAATGTCACTGAAAAGATTATTACCGGATTAGATTCAATGGCAACCTATCATTTTGCAGTTGAAGCAATTAGTGAATGGGAAGAGCAAGAAGAAATTTCACAGACAGAGACCGTTGATATGGATGATTTTGTCCTCATTCCTCCCTATAATCTTTATGGAACACAATTAGGTGATTTGAGTGTAAGCCTGAATTGGGTAGATTATTCTAATATGGAAACAGGTTTTAAGGTCGAGAGAAGGATTAATAGTTCAGAGTTTGTTACAATTGCAGATTTAGATATGATAAATGTTGAAACATATCTGAGTGAGTTTTCTAACTCCTATTCCATTGGTTCCATATTGACCTTCAGGGTATTGGCTTATAATGATTACTCTGGATTATTGGAATCAGGTTATTCAAACGAGTTTACATTGGAAATTATTGAGCCTCCTGATTATGTTGAGATTGGATTTGATTTTGCTATATGGGATTACCCTTTCCATCCAGCCATGGCTTCAAGAACACAAGTAATTTATTTAAGTGACGAAATACAGAATAGTGGCTATATCAATAAGATAGCGTTTAACATTGTCAATTACAATTATCAAGTCATGAATGATTTTACTATCCGTTTAAAGAATACTTCTTTGTCATCATTCAGCTATTCTGGAGCTTATGATAATGATGGTTTTACCACATGTCTTTTAGGTAATATTAGTATTAGTGAAACAGGATGGGTTGAGTTTGTATTTGATACACCATATTATTACAATGGAGAAGAAAATATCATAGTTGATATCACTATTAACAATAATTATTATACCAGCAGCAGTTATTGTTATAGTTCTTCTGTATCTGGATTAAGGAGTATCACTAATTATTCTGATAGCTATATGGGTAACCCATTATACTGGACTTATGGAAATGAAAATAACAGAATCCCGAATATAAAACTTTTCTTTAATTAAGGAGAAATCATGAAGAAATATATACTTATATTGATAGTTTGTCTATTGTTTGTTTTGGCATTTGCAGAAGAGCCCAGCTCAATGCGAAGCATTGCAACTGACAATATCTTCCAAGGTGCATGGGAAGATATTTTTGACCCGATTGACCTTAGTAAGATAGATGATTTCTATTTTTTCACAAACTTTGCTGATTTTAGTCTAAAATATAATGATGAATTTGGTGATATCAGTGAGAATTCTGAAACTCGTTTCCTGGAACAATTCCCAGCAGGAGTAGCATTTACTAATCCATTTGTAAAGGATTTAAAACACTCATTCTTCATAAGATATCAACATAACTTATCTCCAGATGTCTTATCGAATGGAGCACAGGGAGATTACGAAGAGTATGTAACAACTTATAGTGATATTACCGGTGATGATGTCTTTGACATTAAACGAATTAGGTATGAGCATGAAATAAGTAATTTAGAAGATAATAATGTATTTGATTTTATCACAGCTCATAGCATGAAAGTCGGTAGCATGTGTCTTGGTCTGAAATTCTCTTCATTTAATTCAGAAGAGGAGATTGATAGAGCTCAATTGAACCTTGGCTCCTATAGTAACGGTTTTTTAGTGGATCAAGGAGATATTCAAACTGATTACTATGAAGAAGAATATGAACTGGAAGCTGAGAACTACTTCAGCAAGGTAACAATGAAGAGTGATTTCTCAACTAAAATCGGTACTAAGGCAAACAGAATACTGTTATCCCTCGCTAAACCAATGTTTAGAGATAGTAGTATAAGAGTTAACCTTGGTTGGAATGGACATCAGGACATTTCCAGAGACACTAATGATAAAGTTTCTGCTAGCTTCGAGAATATCGTAGATGAGAATGTATATGTAGAAAATACAGATATTGAAGAGACATATAAACAAAAGATTGAAATTAAGGATAATGACATCTACATTGGTGCTCGCTACAAAAATGAGTTAGAAAGTTCTTTTCTCGGAGAGAAAGGTTACTGGGAAACAGGATTTAATGTGGGCATGAATAGTGGTGAGGTTGAAGAATCATGGTCAAGAGATTATACCTATTTAGCCATTAATGATTCTATTGATGTCAATTCCGAGTATCTTACCAATCATAGCGAGAATAACCACAATAGTATGGACGAAAGTGGTGATTTGACAGCTGTCCATTTTGATGCCTATTGTATGATGAATTTACCACTTAATGAATACTGTGCCTTTGGTTTTGGTGGATTCCTTGGTATTGCAGAAGCAAGTAAGGAATTAGATTATAAGGCAGAAGTGAATAATGTTGAAAGTTTTATGATTGGGTCAGATATTGATACAGTGGATGATTACACTCAGACTGAGACAGAGATGCTCACTGCCGATAAGCAATCTATCACTAAAACAACTCGCTTCAGGGTCCCAATAGCATTGGAATTTAAAATACCAACTAGTCAGACAACTTCTATGGATGGTTTCGGTTTAAGGAATTTTGTTTTCCGCATCGGTTCTACATTTATGTTAACTGATACAGAAACTGAAAATACCTATGATGTTATCGAACATAAACTTAACTATGTTATCACAGAATATGGTAATGGGTATAACACGGAATACCATAATGGTACAACTACTCTTAATTCAAGAAAAGAGATTATCAAGCGAATCGAAAGTAGAAAGAAATATTCTGCTGGTATTGGCTATAAACATTCTGAGAATGTTAATATCGACCTTGGTGGATATTATAACTATGATAGTGAAGACTATTTCCTTGGTCTTTCATTTACAATCAAACGTTAATTAAAAAAACAGAACCTTAAAATAAACGCCCTGTTGGTACCAACAGGGCGTACTTTATTTATTTCTTGTTGATGTTCGTAATTACTACAGTTTCATTTATCCCTGTTCAGTCTTAACCGCTAAGATGACTCCAATAAAAAAGGTTGGAATTGCTATCCATACCAATACTAATGTATTACCCAAAGGGATTTTGTAGTAAACAATAGACGCCATTGAAAAGATGATAAGCATTCCCCTGCGAACCTGCGATTAAGTAATGACAATAAATCCAGTAAGAGAAGCAAAATCCAAGGAAAACAATTCACAGAATGTCGTAATATTGCCCTAACATTCAACCCGTATGAGTGCCATTGGGTAGATAATTAATAGACAATGAGAAATATGCTTAAGAGAAGTAGATATATTCTACCTACTAGCGTCAATAATATGTGCACTTTTTGGATTGTTTTCATTTCACTCATTAGTTTAGTTTATG
>JAVCCX010000175.1 GCA_030765245.1 Candidatus Zophobacter franzmannii
AACAGATAAATTTGAGTGCATATTGTTTAAAAGCTCAATCTCAGCACCACGATCCCATGCATAAGGCTTCTGTAAGCCTAATGCCAGGGCATCATTATCATCCATCTCAAACTGAAAGTCTGAAGTGAGAATTTGAATGTAGTTATCCTTATAACGTTTATCTTCATATACACGTATTAAATTATTATAGACAGATGTCCTTGTAGTGCAAAATTGCTCCCATCCTTGAGTACTAATTGGTCTTTCTGCTTCCCTTGGATTGAAGATATCACAGCCTGTTAAAGTAACTAATAATAGTATAATTACGCAAATCTTATTGAACAATCTTTTTCTACTCCTTATTTAGTTTATAAAATTATTTCACCAAGGGTACAAGTCAATAGAAATAATATCTTCATTGGATTTAAGAGAATACCGAGAAACAAGATAACAAAACTGGACACATCAATTACATGATTTATTTTATTGACCTATCCACTGTGTTCTTTTTCTAGATATCAAAAGACAATGATGCAGCATTGCGTAATTTGTAAGGAGAGTTTATGGAATATCAAGAACTACTTGATTACATTTATCAGAGGTATTCTGGGAATGTTAAGCTTGGTTTAGAGCGTATCTTCCAGTTGATGGAATTAATGGATTACCCAAACAATAAGATTGAAGGATTCCATGTTGGAGGGACAAATGGCAAAGGCTCGACTTGTGCCACATTAGAGGCCATAGCCCTTGCCCATGACTTTACAACTGGGTTCAACTCCTCCCCTCATTTAGTAGATTACATGGAAAGATTTAGGATAAATGGGCATAATATAGATTTTAAAGAGGTACTTGCAACTTATAAGAAATGGGAATCGGCTTATGATAAAACTGATGCTTCGTTCTTTGAAATAACTACTTCCATGGCATTTGATATCTTCGCAACGCATAAAGTTGATGTTTCGATGATAGAAGTAGGACTAGGTGGCAGATTAGATGGCACTCAACCATTTAACTCAACAGTTTCAGTAATTACAAGTATCGGACTTGATCATGTTAAGAGTCTGGGTGGAACAATACCTGAGATAGCTTATGAAAAAGCGGGTATCCTAAGAGCTGATGTGCCACTTGTAACCGGTGACATCCAACCTGAAGGAATGAAGGTTATTGAAAATAGAGTCGATAAACTCAGTATCCCTCATTACAAATACAATAAGGATTTCTTAGTCTCAAATATCCACCTTGATGCGGAAGGTACGCACTTCGATTATGAATTCCCTAAGTTCAACATTAAGCTTAAAAATATGACTATGAACCTTCTGGGAAGGCATCAGGCAATTAATGCTGCAGTAGCAGTTACATCTTTTATCATCTATATGCAGATTAAGGATAAAGATTGGAATGAAGAGAGTCTCAGGAAAGGATTGAGCGAAGTGAATTGGCAAGGAAGAATGCAGATTATTAATAAGAAACCGCTTGTAATCCTTGATGGCGCTCACAACACTGAAGGGCTTATTTATCTTATTAATAACATGAAAGAGATATTCCCGGGTAGAAGGTTTAAGTTCCTGACCGCTATTCTTCGTGATAAACCATATCCATTTATGATTAACTCTATGGCTAAGATTGCTGATGAGTTTGTCATTTCACAGAGCAATGCCAATCGATCGGCTGAAGTGGAAGAACTAATCCCTGTAGTTGAAAAGACAGGTGTTCCATTCCATGCTGAGAAGGATCTGGTTAAAGGTGCTAAATATCTTCTGGAAAAGTCAACTGATGATGACATTATAATTGTCTGTGGTTCTCTCTATACTGTAGCAGAAGTAATAAAAGCACGAGATGATTTATTCGGATAAACCCTATTTCAGGTAAATAAATTTCTTAATTGTTTTAAGATTATTAGATTCAAGTCTCAGAAGGTATACACCAGATGGGACTTGTTTTTCATTGTGATTCAGTCCATTCCAACTAAAAGTATGTTTACCTGAACTTAGGATATCTGAGTAGATAGTCTCTATCTTTCGCCCCTTGATATCATAGACTGAGAGTGTTGTTAGACCTGGATATTTTAGCTTAAATGCTAGATTAACTATACTTTTAGATGGATTTGGATAAACAGAAATAGTTAGTGGGTTTACCGGTTGTACATCTTCATCATTAGCTATCGTTCCCGTCACAATGATGTTGTCTAAGAGGAGCATCAGGGCATCGAATGAACAGCATTGGAATCCAAGTTTAATCGGCATCCCCTCCCATTCAGAAAGATCGAATTGGTAAGGAGTCCATTCTGCAGGAACTTCTATATAATCATCATCATTGAGTTGTATTCCATCTTCAATTATCCCATTCGGATATACATGCACTCTAAGCCTTTCCATGCCGTACTGTGTGGTTAAGGAACTGGCATTAAATGTTAGCTGGCTAGCCTCCCCCACTTCTATCATTGGTGAAATAATCAAGTCATCATTTGGAGGAATCACTGACGCTATAGAAACAGCACATTTATCACCTGTGTAAGCTCCAACCTGGAACCCATCTAAAAGATTAGGTTGGAAAGAGATAAAGCTATGTGCTTCAGATTCACCCGGGAAGTCCCAATCTGTCAGACCATAAGTTAAAGCCCCATCTCCATCTATTGCTTCCCATGGATCACCAATATCTTCATAGGCAGTAAAAGTCTCAAAGTCTTCACTAAACAACTCAGAGATTGTATTCATGGTCGTAAAAGACCATGTAGGACCTGTCCTTACTTCCTCTTCAAAATAGCCAACAACTTGCCAATAGTAGTCAGTATTGTAGTTAAGATTGTCGAGTATATTTACACTAAGAGAAGTTATTCCATCGGCCAATAGAGTTAAGTTTTCTTGGGTTTCTCCAAAATATACATCATACTCTTCTGCATTCCAAACCCACTGCAAATTAGTATTAACAGGAATATCTACAGCATCCTGACTCGGTAAAGGGTTCTCAGGGATTGGCATCTCCCTATTGATATTGAGCCTTAGATTAGGCAGGTTAGTTTCGTAATATAGCGGGGTAGAATCAGATGGAAGTTGTGAAGGATCAATGTTTGTTGTCATACTCCCGGTATAAATACCCATACTATCAGCATAAGAATGACAAAGAAAGCGTTCAAAAGAGGAGGTCATTCCATCCCTATTCTCATCAATCGTTATTACTAAGTTTTGGCTTTGCTGAAGACTGAATGGAGTATCAAAACTAACCGTCAACCAGCCTGTTTCTCCGTCTTCAAACTCAAAGTCAGCGGTAGTTATAATCCCATTGAATACTTCTGTTAAGCCGGCATCACTCTCCCATTGTGAACCATTAAAGCAGTTAAGTTGCGAAATCCCGAGTTTTATCACTAAATCATTCTGGTATAGGAAGAAGTTATTGTACGGATCAGCGATGGGGGAGGTAGGATCGAAATATAGTTGAAAACCAATCGCATTGATTTCAGAATCACAATCAAATAATGATGCTGGATATATCATTTGCGAGTAGCTATAGTTAAGTCGATTGAAGATTGGGAGATGTGAATTTAAGACAGTCCCCTCCCCTATTTGAATTACTTCTGCATTAAGGAGCAGAAAGCTAATTAGTAGGATTATTAAGGTTAATTTCTTCATTGCTTACCTCAAGACCACAACCTTTTTACAGGATATAGTCGGGTTAGAACTTTTAAGGAAATATATGCCGGCGGGTACATCAGATGTATCAACACTAACATCAGTATTGGTCGGAGTTATTGATTTAACTCTCCTACCTTTTACATCATATAAAGCAATCTTTTGAGAGTGTTTGGAAAGCTTAACTGAGAAGCTATCATAACAAGGGTTTGGATACACTACTAATTCAGGCACTGCAATCTGATGTTCATCAATATTGCCAACTTCTTCGTATAAATAGAGATATCGAGCCCAAGGTTCAGTTACTCCATTTGTGATGAGGTTAAAGACAATCTCATCCAAATCACTACTGTCATTGTAGTAATAATATCCATGGGAGGATTCATACTCACCTCCATTTACAAAGTCTGTGGCGAAGCTTATGAGTTGGCTATTCAAGCCATTCTGGTACATGTAAACTCTTCGGGAAGTCACTACCCAGCCACCATAATAAGGGATATTGCTGTATATTTCATCTTCAGAGATCAACCCAGCTGGATTGAAGGAGTTCAGATAGTACATTGATAATTCTGTAACACCATCTGTCACGGTGTAGTAATTGATTCTATAATTCTGTTGGTTTGCCCAAAGATAATCGGCTCTTAAGGTTAGATTCCAAAAGCTTCCGGTCCAACTGTATGAGTATGTCGTTTGATACCCATCATCATTGTGTTCATACACCATTTTAGATTGATTAACCCAAGTTCCATTTGTGTAAGTTAGATTCACAACTTCCGATATTCTATCCATGTAGTCATAGGAATACTCAGAGCGTATAGATGGTGTAAAACTACCAACAGATCCGGTAAAGTTAAGATAGTAATCTATTTGGTTAGATTCGTTGTATTCATAAGTTGAATACCCATTTTGAACCCAGCCATTATTATAAGTAAAGGATTGCATCTCGTGTAATCGAGGATCTCTTTCCACTGCTAAAACAGCAATAGCTATAACAAGTAACAATGTAGTAAGGATAAGGTGGGGTTTCATAATAATCCTAAAAGATGTTTAGTCCGATACCAACATGAACTCCTGCTGGCATCAAGTCATATCCAATCATGATGATTAAATCCCTAGCAAGGTCTATATCATCATGGAGTGTCAAACGATACACATAACCCAGCATCGCGTTGATTTCACTCTTGATCTCGGATTCATACCAGTAAGTAGTATTAGCACCTGTCTGATGCTTGTATTTCAAATATTTCTTCTTCCAAACATGACCACCACCAATGTAAATTGCATGATCATTTCCAAAGGTATAATTCAGATGAATATTCAAGGATGAGTAATCATCGATACTTTCAATTTTTGTATCATCAACTCCAACATCCGCTTCGGTCATCTCCTCTATAAATGTATCCTTCTTAGCAATGTTCGAGCCTGTTACCTTGATATCCATCC
>JAVCCX010000112.1 GCA_030765245.1 Candidatus Zophobacter franzmannii
AAGGCTATTGCTTCTTTGACAGCTTATGATTACTCCTCTGCCCAGCTTGCCGAAGCTGCCGGAGTTGATTTCATACTTGTTGGAGATAGCTTAGGAATGGTTGTACTTGGATATGATTCAACTATTCAGGTTACAATGGAAGATATGTTACATCACACCAAAGCTGTTAAACGCGGAGCAAAAGATACATTTATCGTAAGTGATATGCCATATAAAAGCTTTCATATCTCAACCGAGAAAACAAAAGAGAATGCCTTTAGACTTATCATAGAGGGTGGAGCACATGCGATCAAACTAGAAGGTGGCAATAGCTCCAGAATAGATGCTATCAGGGCTATTGTTGATTGTGAAATACCAGTAGTAGCACACCTTGGGCTAACCCCACAATCAGTTAACAAGTTTGGTGGCTATAAGGTTCAGGGTAAAGCAGAGATGGAATATTCAAGAATGGTTCAGCAAGCCCTTGATGTTGAGGAAGCCGGAGCGTTCATGTTAGTACTTGAAGGTATTCCTGAACAACTAGGAAAAGAGATTTCAGAAAAGCTAACAATTCCAACTATAGGAATTGGAGCAGGAAGATATACAGATGGACAAATATTAGTCTATCATGATATATTGGGACTCACAGAGTTAGAACCTAAATTTTTAAAGCGTTATGCAGGACTAAACACTGAGATTAAGTCTGCAATAGAACAGTATATAAATGAAACCAGGGAAAGGACTTTCCCTGATGAAAAACATGTTTACTTTCCAATAAAATAGAGAGGTTAGGATGGAGAACAAAGAGATTTCAATGGAGATGACACCACACGAGAAGTTCGAAGCAGTTGCTAATTTAAAGAAGCAGCTTGAAAATACATACATGATGCTTGGGCAAGTTTTGTCAGATATAAAGAGAAAAGGTAGCTTCAAGCTTAAGGGTCACAAAACATTCAAAGAGTTTATTGAAGCTGAATACAATATGTCCTCTGCTGCTGCGACAAAACTTATTAATAACTATGAGCTTTTCGTAGAAGAATTGGATTTAGATGAAGAGACTGTTAAAGAAATTGGCCATGATAGAATGAATATGGTTAAGAGCTTTGTAGATAAAGCTGAGAATTATGCTGAGAAAGAGGAGTGGCTCGAAACTGCACAGACCCTTAATGCAGCCGACCTTAAAGATAAGATCAAGGAGATCAGAGCAAATGAAAAGGACAGCAAGAAATCATTCAAAGATGTTATGATTGAGCAGTTCCTTGAAACAATGGTCACATATTTTAACTGCTCACGCAAAGAGCTTGATTTCAAACTAGCTCTCTATTTCCAGGATGCAGACTTAGAAGATATTAAAGTGATGATAAAAAAGCGTCAGCGTCGTTTTGAAACAGATACAGAACAGGGAGGAATGCCTCAATAAATTGTTCACTACTCATTCCATGAGGATATTTAAGCATACACCGATACCAATCTCTGATATTTTCTGCAGAGATGATAGTTAACTGAAATTAAATACATAAGGAAGGTATTTATGAGAAAAATGCGAATCCTTTGGGTTGATGACGAAGTACATTTTCTCAAACCATTTGTCCTCTTTCTTGAAAAGAAGGGTTACGAAGTTATTACAGCATCCAACGGTTCTGATGCCATTGACATAGTGCTGAATGATAAAATAGATTTAGTTATATTAGACGAAATGATGCCCGGTTTGGATGGTCTTTCTACTCTCAAAGAAATCAAAGCAATTAACAACAGTCTCCCTGTTGTGATGGTTACTAAGAGTGAAGAAGAGGGTCTGATGGATAAGGTCATTGCCAGCCAGATTGCTGAGTACCTTATCAAACCAATCAACCCGAATCAAATCATCATGGCGATTAAGAAGATATTCCAAGCAGATGAGATAAAACATAATAAGCTTGGAGAAGATTATTCAAAGTTTATGTCCTCCGTCAACCAGCGACTCTACTCAACACCTACTTTTAAAGACTGGTATGGCATCTATGATGATTTTGTTGCCTGGGATCAGAAACTGGATGAAACGAATGACCCGGGGCTTAAGCAGACTCACTTCTTAGAAAAGAGAAACTGCAATTCTGAATTTGCCAACTTTGTGGAAAACAACTACCGTGATTGGTTGCAAACTGATGATAGACCACAGCTCTCTTTTGATATAGTCAGTGAGTATGTTACTCCAAAGCTTAATGGAAGCAGGCCGACCTATTTAATAATCTTAGACTGTATGAGATTAGACCAGTTCAAGGTCATTGAGCCATATATCTCTAAGCTTTTCAATGTGGATTTGAAGACATACTTCAGTATTTTGCCTACTGCAACCCCATACTCAAGAAATGCCATTTTCAGTGGACTTCTCCCGGAAGACATTGCTAGTAGGTTCCCTGAATACTGGGAGTCAAGTGACCTTGATAATAGTAGAAACAGAAATGAGCACCAGCTTCTTGATGAACTACTTACGGATTTGGGTCACAACATCAATCCAACCAGTAAGTATATCAAAATCTTTAATATGGAAGAGGGAAACTTCGTTCTTAGAAAAATAAACTCATGGCAGAAAGAGAAACTTATCGTTCTAGTTTATAACTTCCTCGACCTTGTTGCTCATCACCGCTCTAGAGATTCTATCCTCCAGGAGACAATCCCGGATGAAGAAGCATTACGCGCCTTTACTCGTCATTGGTTCCTTCACTCTTCGCTTTATGAGGCAATGAAGGTTATGAGCCAACAGAAGGCTAATGTCATTATCACTACAGACCATGGTTCAATCAAAGTGAATCGTGCTACTCAGGTGATTGGAGATAAAGATACGACAGTGACTGTTCGTTATAAAGAGGGAAAGAATCTTACTGCAAACCCTAAGCATGCAATGTTTGAAGGTATACCACATAATATGGGTCTTCCTCGCAAGAACATTGTCGATAACTTTATCTTTGCAAAGGATGATTACTATTTTGTATATCCAAATTTATTCCATCAGTACCAAAAACAGTTCAACGGGACCTTCCAACATGGAGGAATCTCGATGGAGGAAATGCTACTTCCGGTAGCTATCTGTACTCCAAAAGACTAGATAAATATTAGAGGGGGCAAAATTCCCCCTCTTTTTCTTTTCATTCCATATTGTGTTATTTCAATACTTTAGCTTACTCCGACAATATTTTATTTACGCAATTAAAACTTATTTATTGCCAAGTTGAGCCCAATTCAGTTATTTTGGCACAATTACTAAGTAATTTTACTTTTTTAACTACACAAAGGAGATAGAAGATGAAAAAAACAATGTTACTCATACTTGCAATCGCAGTATGTTTTTCAGTTTTTGCGAATGGTTTTAATCTTAACACAATGGGTGCTCGTGCCTTCGGTATGGGTGGAGCAATGATCGGTCTTGCAGATGATCCTACAGCTTTCTACTGGAATCCTGCCGGTCTCGCAACCCAGGGAAATGCAATCCAACTTATCGGACACGATATAATTCCAACCCTTACATATGAATATCCAGCAGCTGGAATTAAAGCAGAAACAGAACCTAATCATTATCCACCACCTGCAATGTTCTGGAATCACAAATTGAGTCCTAAAATGGCTCTTGGTTTTGGTATCTTTGTTCCTTCAGCAATTGGTGCAGAATGGGATGGTACTGACTTAACCGGGTTCAATGGTCCTCCAGCAGTCCCAGTAGGTGTAGACGCTAATGGCGATCCTATTTATGCTAACAATCTGTTAACAACTCCGTTAGAGTGGGAAAGTAAGGTTCTTGTTGTTCATGCCGGTCCTTCAATTGCTTATCAGGCTACTGACAAGCTTTCACTTGGTGCTACTGCAGAATTAAGTTATGGTATTATGGAACTTCACATGGGTGATGATATGTGGAGCAATTTCGATATAAATGACCCGACCCCTGAAGGATTTATGGACACACAATATAATGAAGAATCCACCGGAATGGGATTTGGTGTTAACCTTGGTCTTAAGTATGCCTTTAGTGATGATTTCAGTATTGGTGCAACCTACCATTCACCAGTTCATTTTGCTTTCAAGCAGGATGATGTAGAACTCATTACACCAGGTGGAACCATGGAAGCTGAAATGACTCGTTATGTAACATGGCCGCTTCAACTTGGTTTCGGTACAGCAGTTAAACCAGCA
>JAVCCX010000439.1 GCA_030765245.1 Candidatus Zophobacter franzmannii
GATGATAATGATGCTCTTGCCTTGGGTCTACAAAAACCTTATACTTGGCTACGAAGTGCTGAGATAGAATTGTTAGTGAATATGCACTCAAACTTATCAGTTTCTGATAGTGTTTGGGTTATAGAAGTCGGTACAATAGATTCGAATGAAATTAGTACAGATGAAGTGGAAGTTGATATTCAGTATGAAATTGAGAAAAGGAAGGGACCCCACGATCCTAATGCTCATATTGAAGACCCAGACTTTGTCGGTGAAGCGACTCTTATTTTTATAGAAGTTTCCGGGTATTGGGAACTTAAAAGATGGTACGATATCAGGAAAGATGGTGCAACTAATCCAACATGGGGAATACTAAAGTATGAATATGTACAGTAAAATTGCAGTGCTTATTGTTTTACTAACACTACTGCTTAGTGGCTGTAGTGAAAACCCCTTTAATCCCCAGACTATAGATGTTGATGTTGCTACAACTAACTATGATTTCTCGACAAAGAATAGTGTAATTGATAATCTTGTCAGTGCATACGAACAGCTAAATGTTGATCTGTTTAAACAGTGTTTAGCTGAAGACTTCAGATTTGAGCTCATTGCTCAAGATGCAGACGAGATTGGTATAGATATGGATGGAGATGGTATCAAAGACAGTTGGTGGGGATATCAACAGGAAGTTAGATACCATGAGAACCTTTTTGAAAATGGCTCATCAGATAATACTTTTCCTCCTCCAGATCAGATTACCCTTGAAATTCCTGTGAATCAGATTGAATGGCAGACCGATTCAGAATATGAAGAAGAAGGATATGTATATAAAGATGTAAGATTCAGTCTCCTTCTGCAATATTCTGGTGGACAGACATTTAACTCTAATGGTTATGTCCGTTTCTATCTTGTAAACGAAGGCACAGATGAAGAACAACGGTGGAGTATTATTATTTGGCGTGATAACTCCTGGTTATAGTTTATGCTTAGTCGGATAATGGCCGTAGATTACGGCGAGAAGAGAATTGGTATAGCCCACACTGATTTGTTGCAGATGTTTGCAAAACCCTTTAAAACAATTCCAAACCAAGGTCCTGAAAAGACAATCCTGGCAATCAACGAACTTATTAAAGAGAAAGAAGTTAGTACTTTAGTCTTAGGCTTACCTCTTGGACTTGAAGGACAAGAGACAGCTAAGACAAGAGAAGTTCTTGCTTTTGCAGAAATACTTAGAGCAGGGATTACTGTCCCTTTAGAAATGTGGGATGAACGACTTACAACCTATGAAGCAAAGTTGGAGTTGATTAAAATGGGTTACGACCCGATAAAGGGTCGCAAGCTAATCGATGCTTTGGCGGCATATATGATATTAAGAAGTTATTTAGAGACTCAATCTTAGATGAAGAATAGATCATATTGGTTTATGATTATCACAATCATTCTACTTGTACTGCTTATTGGCGTTGGTTTCCTTACAATTCCCAGACAAATCGAAAGAACTATAATCGTTATTGGCAAGGGAGACTCTGCAAGCAAAATAGCCCAGAATCTTGTAGATAACAATCTTATATATTCTACTTTCATTTTTAAGCTATACACTAAGATTTCCGGTTGTGATAAGAAGATGAAACCGGGTAGATATATATTTGAGGAAGAATCAAATCTATTTATTACAATAAACAAGATTTGTAACGGTGATTATGAACTAATGAGATTCACTGTTCCTGAAGGATTATCTCTGGAAATAACACTTAATCAAATAGCAGGTTCACTTAACTTCACTCGAAGCAGTTTAGATTCATTAGCCAATAACAGTGAGTTCTGTGAGGAAGTTACCGGGTTTGACATAGGTTCTCTTGAAGGATTCCTTTATCCTGAGACCTACCATGTAGAAGATGATAGTACTCCTGAACAAGTACTGAAGATCATGGTAAAACAAGGTCAGCGACTTTTTAAACAGGCAGGTGTTGGAAGTTTAGAGCAACTAAGTTATTATGAAACACTAGTTCTTGCCTCTATCGTCGAGAAGGAAGCAAAGAATAGGGAAGAGATGCCAATTATTGCAGATGTATATCGTAAACGGCTCAAACTTAGGATGAAGCTTGGTGCGAGCCCTACGGTGCAATACTTACTCGAGAAGCAGGGCAAGCATCGAGAGTTTCTCTACTATAAAGATACAGAGATAGAATCACCTTATAATACTTACCTTAATTATGGACTACCTCCAACTCCAATTTGTAGTCCTTCAATATATGCTGTCAATGCTGTTTTAGAGCCAGCCAATACTGAATACCTTTATTTCTTTGCAGATGGAGCCGGTGGACATATTTTCACTAAATCCTATCAGGAACACCTTGATCAAAGAAGAAGTATGAGAAGGAAGAAGTAAACTAATACAAGTTTTCGAGACAATAGAAAAAGGGCAGATGGTAACATCTGCCCTTTTAAAGTGTTATTATCTATTCATACCTTAAGGCATCAATTGGGTTCAGGTTCGCTGCTTTCTTTGCAGGATAGAAACCGAAGAAGATACCAACGGCTCCTGAGAAAGTAAAGGCAGAGAACACTACCCATGGATTGATATAAGGGACTAACTCGGTAAATTTGGTTAGCCCATGGGCTATCAAGAATGAGAGGATAATCCCAATTGCCCCTCCAGTCAGACTAAGAACTATAGCTTCTGTTAGGAACTGCATTAGCACATCTTTGCTTCTGGCTCCAAGAGAGAGTCTTATCCCAATCTCTCTAGTTCTTTCAGTAACGGAAACGAGCATAATATTCATAATGCCTATTCCGCCTACAAGCAGTGAAACTCCTGCAATACTACCTAAGAGCATTGTCAATGTCTTGCTTGTTTCTGACGCCATCTCAACCATCTCACTCTGGTTTCTTATCCTGAAGTCAGGGTCCTCACCAGGAGCAAGCTTATGGGTCTTACGCAGGGCTGTGTCAATCTCCTCTTCAGCAATGCTCATAGTTTCATCAGATGTAGCACTGACATATATCCTATCAACATCTCGACGACCTTTAAGCCGATATAGAACTGTCTTTGAGGGAGCTAAGACAATATCATCCTGATCCTGTCCCCATGAGTTCTGTCCCTTAGAATCAAGCACTCCGATTATCTTGAATGGAGTATTCCTAATTCTGAGTTTCTGTCCAAATGGGTCAATTCCCTGGAAAAGCTCATCAGCTACAGTTTTACCAATAATACAAACTTTTTTCTTACTCTCAACTTCGCGTTTTGTAAAGATTCTACCACTTGATAGATCCCAATTCCTAATCAGGAAGTAATCCGGATCTACACCCTCAACGGATGTACTCCAGTTACCGGTTCCACCAATTAGTTGACCACTGGACTTTATTATTGCTGAAACTCCCGAGAGGCTTGGACAGGAGATCTTTAATTCTTCAATGTCATCATAGGTAAGGCTATTGCGTCCACCACTGGCACCTTTGCTCACACTCTGAACCTTACGCCAGTTAGGGGATATCATCAACATATTCGTTCCCATAGAACTGAATGACTCTTTAATCCTTCTCTGAGAACCTTCGCCAATCGCAACCATCACGATAACTGAACTCACACCAATGATTATACCCAGTGAGGTGAGTAGGCTTCGCATCTTATTCTTCATGATGCTTTTAATAGCTATTTTATATAGATTAGACCATTTCATGAATCGCTCCATCTGTTACACTTTGAAGAACTTCAGTAGCAATAAGTCTATCTTCTACGATAAAGTCTTCGATAATCTTTCCATCCCTAAGCACTATGTTTCGTTTTGCGTATTTGGCTATATCTCTTTCATGAGTAACCAATATAATTGTAATCCCCTGGGTATTCAGTTCTTGGAATAGAGCCATTACTTCTTTCGAAGTCCTGCTATCAAGAGTACGTGTTGGCTCATCTGCCAGGAGTAACGCCGGTTCAGTCACCAATGCTCTTGCTATTGCGACTCTCTGTTGCTGACCACCTGATAATTGATTCGGTTCATGGTCAATTCTGTCGGATAGCCCTACTTTGTCTAATGACTCTTTCGCTTTTATTTCCGGATGTTTAATTCTATTATTTCTGTCATAAAGAAGAGGTAGTTCCACATTCTCTAACGCTGTAGTACGGGGGAGGAGGTTAAATCCTTGAAACACGAAACCTATCTTTTGGTTTCTTATATCAGCGTATTCATTTCTACTAAGGTTTTTAACATTCACTGAGTCCAGAACATACTCACCTTCATTGATATTATCCAAGCATCCAATGATATTCATCAGAGTGGACTTCCCTGAACCAGAAGAACCCATTATGGCAACAAATTCACCTTCATCAATTGTTAAGTCAACGCCCTGAAGAGCTTTAACTACAACATCTCCGACATAATAGTTTTTCTTTACTTGGGACATCTCTATAATTCTATTCATTGAGTTACCTAAAAGAGAGAGCGTTTCATATAACCGGGAACATTGGATTCCCGTTTTTGTTTCATTATTACATTCATTCCTTCATCTACACCTTCTCCTGACACCTCAGTATAGAGACCATCAGTTGCTCCGGTTTTTATTCTAGCCATTTTTAACTTACCACTTTCATCTTCATACCAAAGTCTTCCTGAATCTCTTGTTGAACGGTTATTCCCGGATCCACCAGGGTTTCCACTCATACCACCTTGAGGAGCTCCACCGGCACCACGTTCTTTCCTTTTGGCTTCAAGTTCTTTCTTTTTCTCAGGAGACATAGTCTTTCTCATTTCTTTCATCACTTCCATCATCAAATCCCGATTGGGCTGATATTTAAGAGCTGAGGTTTGGACCATAAGTACATCCATCTGCTGTTCTACAATAAACTCAACAGTAGCTGTCATACCCGGGAGAAGAATGCTTTTCTTATTATCTGTTTCAACAACAACGGTGTAGTTAACCACATTAGAAACAGTCTGAGGTTGCAATCTTATCTGCTTTGCAACACCTTTGAACTCGAGGTCTTGATAGCTTTCAACAGTAAACAGAACTTCCATGCCTTCTTTGATTTGCCCAATATCACTCTCATCTACAAGGGCATAAATCTGCATCTTTGAAAGGTCTTCTGCAATAGTAAATAGGGTAGGAGTTGAATAACTCGATGCAACGGTCTGTCCCTCTTCAATCTTACGGTTAATGATTGTACCATTAATCGGAGAACGGATAATTGCATATTTTGAAAGATTATTTACATGCTTCTCATATGTTGCTTGAGCAGAGACTAAGGACGCTTGAGCGGAGAGAAAGTTTGTTTCTGTAGATTGAAGGTCTAAATCTGAGATAAAGCCCTTTTTATGAAGCTCAAGGTCACTCTTATACTTCATATCTGAGAGGTCATATTGAGCTTGGATTCGCGTCAGGTCTGCGCGAGATGTTCTGACATTGATAGATAACTGTGTCGTATCTAACACCGCAAGGACCTGATTCTTCTTCACAACATCATTGAAATCAACATAGACTCTATCAACAGTACCGGATAGCTCAGTACCAACAGCCACAGAACCAATTGGTTCCAGTGTCCCGGTACATGTTACGATGTTCTCAATGTTCCCTCGTTTAACAGGGGTAAACTCAAACCTACTGGTTTCAGTATCAGCACCTTTTGGTTTGAATAGATAAAATCCTGCAAATGCAAGGGCAATTACAGCAACAATAATTAAAAATACTACGAATTTTTTCATCTCTTTTCCTTTATCTAACTACATTTAATTTTAAAATCTGCATCCACAGAGTGACACTTACAATCTATGACAAGGAAATAAATTAATCCCTGCAAAATAACTATGTAACATTGCAAATTACAGATTAGTATGGGATATGTTTTACATAAGAAAAACCCAACAAAATCAATTGCCGGGTTCAAAATTAAGGATTATCTAATAATTCAATAAATCAACTATCATCCGGAAGTATTCCAATCATTGAGCTCAAACTTTCAGCTGCTAACCTATCACTAAACCTGCTGATATGGGCTCCTCGATAATGAATAGATACATATTCACTCTTTGCTGGCGTAATAACATAAATATTTTTCCATGAAGCGAATGATGGCTTATCTTGAAAAACAGCAGTTTTATCCCTAAATGCTAAATTTATTATCAGTTTACTCCGATATAATTCTCTCAGCTCAGCAATCATTTCTTGAGTAGATTTATTGGTTGTGATTTCAATTTTCTTCCATTTCTTGAAATTCTTAATACTAACTTTTTTTCTAACGATTATCACATAGACCGGTAGAAGAATAAGTATCTGAGTTATTAGAATTGCTGCAAGAAGGTTTACAATATTCATATCATTCCTCACTTTAAGTTACATTTAATAGCAAATATTGATGTTAAGATAGAAGTTTACAACGAATGCGTCAAGTAAAAGAGTAAAAAGTGAAATAATAAGCTGAAGCTGATTAGGAATATAGCACCATTCAAAGAAGGGAACCTTTCGGTCCCTTTCTTCTTATTCTTCTATAAATCCTTTCACTTCTCCGGGTGGAATCTGTTTCATCTCAAAGTCATCATTTACATCTCGCATAGGACCAGGCTCGATCAAACCCTTATCAGTGTAACCACGCTTTTCCCAATAACCGGGGATATAGTATTCCATCAATTCAATCTTCACAATACTCTTGGCTGATTTGTAACCCCAAAGACAGGGGACAAAACCACGGATAGGTCCACCGTAATCCTCAGTAAGATAGTTGCCATTGAACTCCCAGGCCACAAGGGTCCGTTCTTTCAGAGCAATATCAATTGGGATTGAAGTATCATATATAAGGTCATGCGACCAGAATCTCACATATTTTACTGACTCTTTCGCACCAACTCTTTCGAGAATTTCAGAGACTTTAACGCCACCCCAGTCACCTTTCACTGACCATCTGGTCACGCTTGAGAGACGGGCATCGCTAACTGTCTTAGGCATATCCATTAAATCCTGCCATGTAAAAGTAGTAGGGTTCTCACAGGCACCGGTAACTTCTAATGTCCAACTCTCTCTTCTGAGAGTACGGGGATGTCCTTCAGCCCAAAAGATAGGAGTATCAAGTTCTTCCAAAGTTTTAGTGGATTTCTCCATAGTATCAATAATCTCCTTTTCAATCTTCTGCTCTGTTGAAGCAGATTTCACACAGGATGTGAGTGAAACAAATATCAGCAGAATAAGTAGTTTAAAATTCATCAAAGTGATTGAATTCCGCATCCTCAACCCACTGCTCTGTGTTTAAAAGCATCTCAACAATGTTTTCAAGGATAAGAACATGCTTTCCCTTTTCTCGGATCATCTTGTTGATAACCCCTTTGCGCTCAGGTGTATCGGCTTTTCCAAGTTCTGCCTTTAAAGTGGTCACAATCTCTTTTTGGCTCTCAAGTGCTGATTGATACAGACTAATTTGAGCGATAGAACAGTCAAAGTTCTCTTTGCTATTCTTGAATTTTTCAAATATGCTCTTTGCCTCTTTCATGCAGGTGTCAGTTTCGCAAGAGATATCCACATCTTTGCCTGAGTCTACAAGTTTCATGTTATCATAAGCAACTATAATTTTCCTGGCATCATTTACCAACATTGAGAGGATGTGTGAGATACCTGCTGAACTTTTACATTTGTCGAATAGCTCTAAATAGTAATTTTCTGATTCCTTTTCCAATTGAATAACTCTATCATATATATTCATTTCAATTCTCCTTTTAAATGCGTTGTATATTAAAGATAAACGGAATGATTAGCTTTGACTAACTTTATTTTGTTAACCATAACTATTGATGGTTTTGGGTGCGTTTGTATATCACTGTTAAATCTAGTTCACTATCGCAATATTTTCATCAATATTCAGGACAGTCATACGACTTACGCAGTGCAATTTTATAGCTTTAGCTTAAAATGTCACCAATTCGCTATCAATATTTCACTTTCTATCTCCGAGTTAGTTTGCAGTGGGATAACAGCGGGGAATCAGCGTTTTGGTAAAGAGGTCGTAAGGAGGAAAGTTTGACAAGGGCAAAGAAGAGATTTCAACCACGAAATACACTAAAAACACGAAAGATGATAAGTGAGGAGATTAAGTTCAAGAAAGAAGGGGTGCGAATTCAGTATAGTTCCGAACTCACTTTGTTCGAATTGGAGCGTGCACAACAATTTTCACGCCTCTATGCGAATGAAACAAGCTCGAGGCAATGGTTCATTTTTTTATTGACACTATAATAATCATCTAATTAATTATGACGCATACATTTGTTAAACATAAAAAAACAATAAATTGAATACTTTGGGTCAAAGTGAAGGAAGTTGATATGAAGTTTGCAGTTATCACATTATTTCTTTTCAGTCTTTTGTTTCCATTAATTGCCGATGGTGCAAATACAAGTGGAGGGGCTCTAATGATTGTCCCAAACCAGTTTGTTGATACCGGTGATCTTATTGATAATACCAACAATAATAATATGCGAGGCCGGGATGAGTGGTGGTTTATCAATGCTACAGTACCAAGAACAAATGTTGATATTCAGGCTGTCTTTGATGGATGGGATGGTTATTTGTATGTTTATGATGAAAATCTCAACCAAATTGCTAGTAATGACGATGGTCCAAGTGGAGTATATGAGTCGCAAATAGTGATGGATATGGATAATAGTATAACCTATTATATTTGTATTGATGAATTTAGTGCCTCCACAGGAACTAGGACTTTTACCCTTCATGTTAACGCTGATATTATTTGGGATCCACCACCATCTCCAGGTCCAATATCTAATGTCTCTCCGATTGATGGTGCAATAGAACAACCACTTAACACTGTTCTGGCATGGGACTTTGGTAATAACACTGAATTCTATGATTTGTATCTAGATACTGTTGATCCTCCAATTACAATAATAGTTGATAATGCAATTGCGGAAGGGTCCGGATCCTATAATCCTGTTTCATTTGCACAAAATACTGTCTATTACTGGCAGGTTATTTCCAGAAACACTATATCAAGATTGGAGACAGCTAGTTCTATTTACAGTTTTCAAACAACATTTGGTGATGATATAGTGGAAATAGGTAATGGGACTGAAACAAACTTATCATTACCTATTGAACCATACTGGGGCTATAGTTACTCCCAGAGTATCTATCTGCAAGAAGAAATCAACACCCCAAACAGTAGAATTGAGACGATTTGGTATCACTATAATCAAGCAGGAACATTAAGTCATTCTCAAGACTGGGTGATTTATATGGGACATACAGACTTTGTAGCTTTTGAGAATGGTAATGACTGGGTACCAGCGAGTGAGTTAACAGAGGTATATAA
>JAVCCX010000122.1 GCA_030765245.1 Candidatus Zophobacter franzmannii
CTCTGATTAGTGCTATTATTGGTCACTCGGAAGTAGATTTCTGGGTCCAACTAACGCACTCGGGAGTAGGCAAATCTCTTGAATGGAGTTTCAATACTGCAGAGATAAAAGCGGAGCTGGGAGATATCCCACTTACCTATCCTGATGTTATCCAATATATTGACGAAAATATTAATGATGGAATAAAAAAAACAGAGATGGAGGAGAACTAAGATGAAAACCTTAGCCGAACTCAGAAAGATCCGGGAACAAGCCCAAGCTGACATGAAGCTCAGAGCTTCCGGTAGCAGGGTAAAGGTTATCGTCGGAATGGGGACTTCAGGAATCGCTATGGGCGCTCGTGAAGTTATGAAAACCTTTCTGGACGAAATCAGCAAACGCGGTTTAAAAGATGTTATTGTAACTCAAACCGGAGAAAAAGGACTCTCATCAGTAGAGCCTGTTGTTGACATTGTGGAAGAGGGAAAAGATACCGTTACTTACGGCAATATGTCCCCAGACAAAGTACGCCAGGTTGTTGTTGAACATATCGTTAACGGCAATATTGCTGCTGACCATGTTGTATCAACTAAGAAATAGGGGGCAAAATGTCTTTAAGAAGAATTGATCTGCTCATCTGTTGTGGCTCCGGCTGTGTTTCTGCCGGTTCCTTAAAGATTAAGGCTAGGTTCTTAGAGTTACTCAAAGAACATGACCTTAAATCAGAAGTAAATATTATTGAAACAGGTTGTATGGGTCCTTGTGACTACGGTCCTGTGATGATGGTTTATCCTGAAGGTGTTTTCTATAAACATGTTACTGTTGAAGATGTTCAAGAGATTGTTGAAGAACATTTCTTGAAAGGTCGTCCGGTAAAACGTCTTATGATGCAAGACGCTGATCAGCAGGTTATTGTTGACCAAAACGAAATACCTTTCTATAAAAAACAGGTGAAAGTAGCCCTTAAGAATTGTGGGTACCTTGATCCTGAAAGCATCGAAGAGTACATTGCTGTAGATGGTTATGAAGCTATCGGCAAAGTACTGACTGAGATGACACCTGAGACTCTTATTGCTGAAATGAAAACGGCCGGACTCAGAGGTCGTGGTGGAGCTGGTTTCCCAACTTGGTTGAAATGGCAGTTTGCCCTCAGAAATGAAGCAGACCAGAAGTATGTTGTTTGTAACGCTGATGAAGGAGATCCTGGTGCCTTTATGGACCGTTCCCTTCTTGAAGGAGATCCACACAGAATACTTGAGGGTATGATGATTGCAGCATATGCAATTGGAGCTACTGAAGGCTATTTCTACATCCGTGCTGAATATCCATTGGCAATAAAACGAATCAAGAAAGCAATTAAAGACGCTAGAGAGATGGGTCTCATTGGTGAGAATATCTTTGATACCGGCTTCAATTTTGATGCTGAAGTTCGCTCAGGTGCAGGTGCTTTCGTTTGTGGCGAAGAGACTGCTCTTATTCATTCACTCGAAGGTAAGAGAGGACAACCTACTCCTAAGCCACCATTTCCTGCGGAACGCGGATTATGGGACAAGCCAACTATCGTTAACAATGTTGAGTCGCTTGGTAACATGCCAACTATCATCCTTAAGGGTGCAGAATGGTTTGCTTCCATGGGAACAGAAGAATCCAAGGGGACAAAAGTTTTCGCACTTACCGGTGATGTGAAGCATACCGGACTTGTAGAAGTTCCGATGGGTATCACTATCCGTGAGCTTATATTCGGTGTAGGTGGCGGAATTGTTGATGGTAAGAAGTTCAAAGCTGTTCAACTTGGTGGACCTTCCGGTGGTTGCTTAACAGAAGAACATCTTGATGTTCCTATCACCTATGAATCACTGAAAGAGAAGGGCGCAATGATGGGCTCCGGTGGTGTAATCGTGATGAATGAAGAGAAGTGTATGGTCGATGTGGCTAAATACTTCCTTGATTTCTCAGTCGATGAATCATGCGGAAAATGCTCTCCATGCCGTCTCGGTCTTAAAAAGATGTATGAGATAATGGAAAGAATCACTGATGGTGAAGGACGCGAAGGCGATATCGAAGAGCTTCAGAGACTTGGAGAGATGATTCAAAAACTCTCACTCTGTGGACTCGGTCAGGCTGCTCCTAATCCGGTACTCAGTACTATTCGTTATTTCCGTAATGAATATGATAATCATATCAAGCATAAGAGTTGTGCTGCTAAAGTTTGTAAACCACTCATGCACTTTGATATCGATAAAGATAAGTGTATTGGTTGCTCACTTTGCTCACGCAAATGCCCAACTACTTGTATTCCCGGAAACAGAGAAGATAAGTATGAAATCACACAGATTGATTGTATCAAATGTGGCAATTGCCTCGATGTATGTCCTGTTGGCGCTGTAAGCAAGAACCCTGGCATCCATATTGATGTGATTAAGCATAACGAAGCTATGGCTCTAATCGAAGAAGATTACGAATAGAGTAAGTATAGACCAAATTAGAAAGGCGGGAGTTTCGCTCCCGCCTTTTTCTATTTGCAAGCTAGTGACTGTGTTTGATGGACTTAAAAAAGAGGGCTAGAAATTAGTTGACTCAAAATAACTATCAACTATGAAGGATAGCAGAGAGGATGAATCTGGTGGTTCACCCGGTCTTCAAAACCGGTATCCGGCGCTTAACCCCGTCGATGGCAGGTTCGATCCCTGCCCTCTCTGCCAAAAAGTGAGGATTATGAAAAAGAGATTACTAACTATTCTACTGATACTTGTCGTTTTTGCAACAGGAATTTTTATTCTTACATATAGAACTACTAGTCCCAGTAAAGAGAAAGAGAAGTTGTTTATTGTTGCTGATTCCTTGAAGTTTAAAAATTCTAATTATAGAAGTAAGCTCAATCTATTATCTCAGTTAGTAAACTCCCTCTATCTAAGTAGAGAGTATTCCTATGATAGGATTGCCCCTCAAAACTATTATGTCGGTGACAGAGATTTATACAAGAATGTAAATGATGGTCTCGCCTCAGTATTCTATACTGGTGATATACCTGTTGGCGATAACCTTATCAGAGATGTTGTTCTTCTTGAACAAATAGATGAGTATTTGCAGAAAGTCTATGTTGGTGATCCATGCATAGAGTCTGTGTTCTATTATGATAACAGTGATTTCTATCGCTATTATCCATATATTGAATATAAGAAAGAATATCGGAAGAACAATTTCAGAGAGACTACCCAGTATGCGTATATCATGGAAAATGTATCAAAATACGGTACTACTTGGATAAATACACCATATGTATCTCCATATACCGGTAAATGGATTATCTCTGTGGCTAAACCGGTCATACAAACGACCACTTTGTTAGGGTTCTGTATGATAAACATATCAGTTGAGAGGCTGAATGAATATATCGATAGTGTTGATGATACAATTTTTATTCTTAATCCTGAGGGTTTATGCCTACATCCGGACTTCAAAATGAAAGAGAGCAATGAACAATCTCCCTGGATTACAGGAGAAGCAATTTCAGACACTCTTACAGTTTATGATTACAGTATTGCCAAATCAAGAGGATCTGCTTTCAAGACTTTAGCTGATAAAATTCTCAAACAAAGAGATTTCTTCTATAGTCAGAAGATTTATAATAATGATTATCTGGTGATCACACACGAAATGCCTTCTATGAATATATTTCTATACACTCTTTTACATGATGATGGAAGTGTTGCAAAAGTTAAAAGACTTAGAAGAAGGATAATCAAAGCGAAACTGCGCAGGCAGAAGGAGGGTGGTGACTTAGACTAGGTCTTAACTCTAACAGCGGTTATCCTTATTTAACTAGTTTAGAAATCTCCCTGAATTTTGGATGTTCAGATGTATGAAGGATTTCAAAGAGAGCCATCTCATAGCTAACCATTTGTACGCCCATATCTCGTAATCTCTTAATAGCAATCTTCTTGTCTTCCTCTTTTCTGGAAGCAACAGCATTCACAACATAAAAGACTTCATAGTCATTCATCAAGGCATCCAATGCCGACTGCATTAGGCAAACATGACTTTCTATACCATAGAGTACGATATTATTGATCCCCAAGGAGTTGATATAATTAGAGATGTCATCATCAAAGATGGTGAAAGTTCTCTTCTCAAAGCGCTTTGCTGACTCAGGGATATAGATATTTTCACTGGTATTACCCAATCCTTCAGGATACTGTTCAGTTATAAGTAAGGGAATCTCTAATATTTCAGCAGCCTTATTCAATATTGATGAAGCTTCTTTCACTTTATTAATCTCAGGAATGAACTGTTCAAAGGCTTCTTGGATATCTATCATTACAAAGAGTGTATTTTCATTCGTCAATTTCATTATTGTCTCCTACGCTTTCTTTAGTTTGGTATATATGTCATAAACAATATTCTTGCGAAGCTTCAAGGCACTCACTGTTTCCGTAACAGCATCTTTGCCACTTAAACCTTCACTTAAAAGTTTAATCAACATCTGCTCTGCATCCAAACTATTTGCTTGTTTTTGGACAAATCCTTCGATTATCAGGACGAACTCACCTTTCCGGTTCATAGTATCATCCTTCATCAATGATTCAAGTGTTCCGCGATAGAAGGTCTCATGGAACTTACTAATCTCTTTTGCCAAAACAGCCTTGCGGTTCCCTAGGTGATTCAAGAAGAATTCAAGCTCTGAAGATATGTTATGAGGAGAAATATAGAAGATAAGAGTTTCACTATTCTCTTTTATATTTTCCATGATAGCAGTCTTGTCTTTGAGTTTTTCAGGTAGAAAGCCATGGAAACTGAACTTGCTCGGACATAGACCTGAGGCGACTAACGCAGGGACAAATGCCGTTGCTCCCGGTAGGCAAATAACTTCAAAGTCATTTGCAATAACTTCTTTCACTAATAACTCACCCGGGTCAGAAATAACAGGAGTTCCTGCGTCACTGATAAGGGCAATAGAGTCACCCTTCTTCAATCTCTCGATTATCTCACTGCATCTCTTTCGCTCATTATGCTTATGATAACTCTGCATTGGAGTTCTGATCTCATAATGTTTAAGAAGGAAGCCACTAGTGCGAGTGTCTTCTGCCAGGATAAGAGTAACATCTTTTAGAGTCTGGATTGCTCGGAATGTCATATCCTGTAGATTGCCAATAGGAGTGGGTACAAGGTATAGAATTGCTTTTGTATTCATATGTAAAAAAAGCCCTCTTTCGAGGGCTAAATAGTTAATTTATGGTAACCAGGATTTCTCGATGATCTTCTTTGAATCGTTCATCACCCGATAAGGACCGGTTGGGAGGTAAAATAAGATATCGATACCTTTTTTCCGAAATTCCTCGGTTGTTGTTGCAACGATGGTAGTATCAGTAAGTGAATAAACAAAGTTGGTTGATTCAAGCTTAAGATTAAGCTGAGAGATATCAAAAGCAAAGTCACCTTCACCAAGTTCAGGATCATTTTTAAAAGCAATATCAGCCTTTGTAATCACATCAATCTTCTGAATAGCTTCCTGCATATTCGCCTTGTAAACTTTAGCTTCCTTCATTGGAACCCAAATCACGAATACAAGCCCTACAAGCATCACAATCATAAGCAGTTCAACTAAGGAAAACTTATCAGTTCTCTTCTGCCCAATATCGGTTTCTGGCATCATTCCTCCAGGTTATTATTAGATTTATGCAATTAAGCGTTGTGATGATATTTTGTCAAAAAGTTTTTCACTTTCCTAAGATTTCATTGAGATACAGACAAGAAAGAATAGACTTTCGTACAAGAAAGACCCTGGTAATTAGTGACATACGAGCAGAGAGAAATCAAGAATTTATACGATTTACTCCTAGTACAGAACCATCGAAATAGCACGATAGTAACATTAATAATACATTTGTACAATACTTCTCTATAATGTTAAAACATCATTGAAGGGCACCAAATCAAGTTACACAGTTCATTTTTATAGAGTTAGCAGTAGAATCCTCACAATTGCTGTTAATAGTTCGTTTCTCTATTGATAATCACATTCACTGAAATATGTGTATGAATTCAAATCCCCTGATTTATGCGGAGTCTCGGACTAAACCTTGCGGATGGTTGAAAACCTCCGCAATGGTTGTTTACTTGA
>JAVCCX010000289.1 GCA_030765245.1 Candidatus Zophobacter franzmannii
CTATGGCACTTGTCTATTTATTTTTCCCTCGCCCCACCTTCGCTAATCGCTCATTGCGTCAAGAACCACCTCGTCAGCAGTAGCTGCCACTCCTCCGCGGAGGAGAATGGAACAAGAACCACCCCGCCGTTTTCGACGGCACCCCTCCATTGAGGGGAATTAAGAACCACCCCGCTGTTTCCAACAGCACCCCTCCATTGAGGGGAATTAAGAGGGAGGAGAAAAAGAAAGATATTTCAACCACGAAATACACAAAATACACGAAAGAAGAGAAAGAGTGTATGCACAAGAAAGAAGGGAGAACCATGAACCTTGCGGATGTACTAAACCTCCGCAATGGAAAAGACGCAATCAGGATGATTACGCTACGCAAACTTTCAGTTTGAAGAGGGGAATTTAAGAGATGCCCTTGCAGGATAGAAAACAGATTTAAGAGAGAGATTTTGGTTGAATTTGAGCACCTAATCTACCTTTATAAATAGGGCTAAAAATAATTTACTTGATTAATTTATCATATCTAAATATCTTAACCAAAAGCTAGAGGTGAGCATTCATGAACAGAAGAGCATATGTCGCCGGACATTTTTATCCTCGCAATAGCGCGAGCCTGACTGAGGAACTTGAGGGTTATCTCAAGAACACTCCTGAGCCAAAGGGTAGTGTTCTAGGTATTATTGCTCCCCATGCAGGTTACCAGTTCTCAGGGCAATGTGCAGCGCATGCATACAAAGCTATTTCAAATCGAAAGATTAAGTATGCCGTTGTTATCGCTCCGAGTCATCATTCAAATCAGATCCCTTTCTCTGTTGGAGACTATCAATTCTACGAAACTCCTATCGGCAAAGTAAGTGTTGACAGGAAAAGAGTTGAAACGCTTTTAGAAAATGATTTGTTTGCTTTTGAGCCACAACTTCATGAACGAGAGCATTCGCTTGAAGTGCAACTCCCATTCGTGAGAAAGGTATTACCTGATGCTAAGATCCTGCCAATTCTTTTTGGCACTCAAACACTTTCGAATAGTAAAATCTTAGCTGATTGCTTGTTGGACCTTTATGCGAATGAACTTGATGATGTTGTTTTTATTATCTCAACAGATTTATCGCACTACTTCCCGGCAGAACTTGCTGAGAAAAAAGATAAGAGATTTATCGAAAGTGTTCTTAGTGGTGACCCTGAAAAGCTCTGGGAAACTATGAGAAACGGCAAGTGTGAAGCTTGTGGAATTGGCGGAGTTCTGGTATTAATGCATATTGCCAGAAAATTAGGGAATAAGAAATTTCGAGAGCTATGTTACTATCATTCAGGTTTCATAAACCAGGATAGAGACAAGGTTGTCGGATATGTTTCAATATCAATGGAGAGTTAGGTAGCAGAATGTTTAACGCAAGTGAGAAGCGATTTCTTCTCAAATTAGCCAGGGAAGCAATAATAGCGAAGATTAATGGTCGTGAATTGACGCTTGAGTTCCCTGATAATGAGGTCTTTCAAAAGAAGATGGGTGGTTTTGTTACTATCCATAAGAATGGTTCCTTGAGAGGGTGTATCGGTTATGTAAAAGCTGTCGATACAATATTTAATACTGTTAGGGATATGGCTGTTTCAGCGGCTGTTGAAGATCCTCGGTTCCCTCCTCTTAGTGTTTCCGAACTCAAGGATATAGAGATTGAGATTTCCATGTTAAGTAAACTAACCCCTATCCAAAGTGATAAGGATATCACAGTTGGACCGGATGGTTTATTTGTTGTACAAGGGAATTACTCGGGTTTGTTACTGCCTCAAGTAGCCAGTGAGTATGGCGTTGATGCAATAAAATTCCTCGAGGAAACATGTAGAAAAGCAGGACTTCCGGCTATGGCTTGGAAGAATAGTGAAACGAGACTATATAGCTTCAGAGCTACTATCTTCTCGGAGAATAATGAAATTGTCTAAGATTCTAGAAATCTTAAATTGGATACAACCAGAAAATAATAAGTTGGAGGAAAATTGATGAAAAAATCAATACTCTTAATCCTTGTCTGCTTTGTTGTAGCAGGTCTGTTTGCACAGAACCCACCTACAAATGTAGTAGCCGATGGTAACACAGGTACAGTAACCTGGACAGATCCTGCCGGTACAGGCGGGTGGATGCACTATGATAATGGTAGTAATGATGATGGCATTGGCACAAACGCTGCTGCTGACATCAATTATGCAATCCGTTGGACTGCTGCGGGACTAGCTCCTTATGCAGGTTTAACAATTACTGAAATTAAATTCTTCCCTAAAGAAGCTGCATGTACTTATGCAGTTAAAATATGGGAGGGAGCTAATGCTGCTACTGAAGTTTATACTGAAGATGTAGCAACCCCAACCATCGATGCTTGGAATACTATTGCTTTAGTAACTCCATACACAATCGTTGGTGATGTAGAACTTTGGATTGGTGTTAACGCCAATACAACAATAGGCTATCCTGCAGGTTGCGATGCCGGTCCTGCTGCTGCTGGTTTCGGTGATATGATCAGCTTATCAGGTGGTGCTTGGTCTCCTATCTCAGGTATGGGACTTGACTACAACTGGAACATCCAGGCTTATGCAACTGATGCAGCTGGCCGTGTTGTAGCTATCGACCGTCAAACTGTTGAGCCAATGGAAGTTGTTTCTGTTCCTAGTCAAGGACTCAGAGCAGGTAACCTTCCAGCTTCAAGAAATCCTCGTGAACTCATGGGTTTCAATGTTTACCTTGATGGAACCGTTGTTGCTAACAATGTTCAATCATACTCTTACCAATTTGATCCTACTATGTTAACACCAAACGCAGATTTCACTGCCGGTGTTTCAGCTGTACACGATACAGGTGAATCAATAATAGTTGAAGATGTATTTACATTCACTCCTCCTTTCTTTGGAATCTATCCTCCAAGCAACATCAATGTCATCGAAACCGGTGGTATTCTTACTTGGGAAACTCCAATTTTACCTGGTGAATGGATGGGTTGGTGCGGTGCTGAGCCCGGTGGAAACGGTATTGGTCTTACAAGCGGTGGAACTTTCTCTGTAGCATCCCGTTGGGATATTGCAAGTTTAATCGATTATGTAGGTTCAAACATCATCATGATGCGTTTTGTCCCTGGATCTTTGGATAATTCCTACACTGCCAAAATTTGGATGGGTGCTGATGCTGCTACTGAAGTTTGGTCTGAAGAAATTACCGAATTCAATGTAGGTGAATGGAACGAAGTTGCACTTCCAAGTCCTTTCACTATTGATGGTTCACAAGAAATTTGGTTTGGTTACACTGTTAACAGTCATGCAGAAGGTGCATATCCTGCGAGTGGAGATGACGGACCTGCTGTAGTAGGTTATGGCGATAAAATATCCATGAGCGGAACTTGGGATAACCTTTCTGACTTAGGTGACTTTGACTATAACTGGTCAGTTCAGGCATTCGTTTATGAAGACGGCGCAGCTGTTGCAATGAACAGACCTACTCCTGAACCTCAACATGCAACTCCAACAATCACAGCTGAATTCTCAGTTGGTCAGATTGAAACAGTTGAATCAAGAGAAGACCGTTCACTCATTGGTTATAACATCTATCTTGATGGAACAATGGTTCAAGCCGGTGTTCAGAACTTTGCTTATGTTTATGATGGCC
>JAVCCX010000304.1 GCA_030765245.1 Candidatus Zophobacter franzmannii
AATCCCACAACTTGGATGCTTAAATATTCATCCATCTCTACTCCCCAAATATAGAGGGGCTACACCTGTTAATTATCCCCTTTTTAAGGGTGACAAAAAAACCGGTGTTACAATCTTCTTGATGAAAGCTAAAATGGATACGGGTCCTATTGTTGCTCAAGTAGAGTATGAAATAGATAACGATGATTTCTATACAAAATTACAATCTGAGCTGTCGGAAGTTGGAGCAAAACTTCTAATTGATTCTTTATACAAGATGCAAACTGACGGACTTTATGGTGATTCTCAAGAACATGAATTAGCAACCTATACTTCCAAAATAGGAAAAGCTGATTTGGTTGTTGATTGGAAGTTACCCGCAGAGAAAATCATAAATATGGTTAGGGGACTCTCAATAACCCCAGGAGCTCAAACAAATTTTCGCGATAAGATTTTGAAGATTTTATCAGTAACATATTGGGATGAATTAAGCAACGAAGTTCCCGGTACAATCATTGAAGTGATTAAGAAAAAAGGGATTGTAGTCTCTGTTGGAAATCAAGAAACAGTACTTATAACTTCAGTTCAACCTTCCGGGAAAAAAACTATGTCAGCTTTTGACTTTAATTTAGGTGCTAGGATAATTAGTGGTGAAAGGTTTAAAGTCTAATTCTATAGTTATTTTCAGGTCTGTCATGTACCTGTTAATCCTGCTTTGCGTTTTGGTAGCTCAATCTACCTTTTCGTTCTCTCCTCTACTAACTGTTGTTTCACTTGCTCTAAGCCTAATTATCATCATAGTGCAGATAAATCTAATAAAGCTCCTTTCTGCCCAAAAGATGAGCAGGTCAGATTTGTATATTGAAATGATAAACCTCAGGATGTTTTTTAATACCATTGAGATGTTTTACAATCTAATGAGAAAAGATAAAACGAAAATTAGGCAAGACTTCGTAGAAGCCAACAATTTAATCATCACAAAGACTGGAAAGTACAGAGCGAAAGATATATTAATTCTGCTTCCTCATTGTTTGCAAATAACTGATTGTGCAATTAGGGTAACTTCTGAATTGGATAATTGCAAAATGTGTGGAAAATGTGATGTTGGTGAGATAAAGAAAATATCAGAAAAATACAACATCAAGACAATTATAGTTACTGGCGGAACAATTGCTAGACTAAAAATCAAAAGTTTGAAGCCAAAGCTAATATTGGCTTGTGCATGTGAAAGAGATTTAGTTGAAGGCATAAGGGAGATTTTCCCTCACAAAGTTTTTGGAATAGTCAATTCGCGACCTGAAGGACCATGCGTCAATACTCGGATTAGGGTTGACACTCTAACTTATGCTATAAATATGTTCTTAGATGAGGCTTAAAATAGATGTTTTATTGCTAATTTAGAAAGTAATGATACGTTTATCTATCTTTCGAAAGAAAACTAAATATATGGGCTATTTTGGGGCTTAGGAGTAAACATGAAATATAGACTAACCTACCTGATATTGATTTGTACTTTAGTATTTGTAAATGTCTTTGCTGACAAAAGAATGTTTCATGAGCTTGATTCCGATAAAATCGAAACTGATGTTTCAATTCAGAGAAGAAATGCAATTACTCATGCTGTTGGAATTATCGAAACTGCAGTTGTTAGTGTAAATGTTATTAAAACAGAAATTGTCAAACAAAGAAATCCTTTTGCAAACCCATTTTTTGATTACTCTCCGTATTTTAGAACATCCAGACAAGTTAAAAGTATAGGTAGCGGAGTTATTATTAATACAGATGGCTACATTGTAACAAATGCTCATGTTGTAGAGGGTGCTACTCAGATAAAAGTTACAACCACAAACAATGAGATTTATGAGAGTAAAATAATAGGTATAGATTCAGCTCACGATATCGCGGTTATCAAAATTGAAGGTGAGAACTTGGCTTATGCATATTGTGGAAATTCCTCAGATATAATAATAGGAGAATGGATTATTGCTATTGGTAATCCATATGGGTTTTTAATGCCTGACTCTAAACCAAGTGTAACGGTTGGGGTCGTTTCTGCCGTTAATCGAAACTTCGGGGGGAGAGATGATGCAAAGGTATACAAAGGTATGATCCAGACCGATGCCGCAATTAATCCAGGTAACTCCGGTGGTCCTATGGTAAATGTCTTCGGTGAAATTATTGGAATTAATAGCTTCATATTTTCAGAGTCCGGTGGCAGTGTTGGAATTGGATTTGCTATACCTATTGATAGGGTAAAAAAGGTTGTTAAAGAACTTGTAGAACATGGTAAGATTAGACCTGTTTATTTTGGATTCAAGGTTCAGAATATGAGTCGTTCCTTAGCTGACTATCTTGATATTGAAGATATGAAGGGAGTTCTGGTAGTGGAGTTAGATAAGAGTTCTCCGGCTGCAAAAACAGGGCTACAATTGAAGGACATTATCGTAAGAATAAATCAGACTCAAATATTTAGTTCAGACGATATAGATTTAGCAATAACAGACATATTTGTTGAAGATTTAATCGAGTTGGAAATTGTGAGGGATGGTAAAAAGAAGACAATTCTAATTAAGGCTAAATCCGATTTATAGAAGAGTTTTCTTAAATAAGATTTTCTCCGGCAAAGCTTAAATAACCATCATAAGTAATGATAAAGTGATCTAAGACTCTTATGTTGAAGTAAGAACAAGCAGTCTTTATTTTCAAAGTAATGTCGATATCACTTTGTGAAGCTTTTAATGAACCACCTGGATGGTTATGTACCAGAATGATACCTGTACTGTTAAACTCGAGACAGGATTTTACAATATTCCTTACATACACCTTGGCTTCGTTTACTGTTCCTTGGGAAACTGAGTCTATCCTCAAAATCTGATTTGAGTTATTGAGAAATATAACTACAAACTCTTCGTAGTGTTTACCTTTAAAGTATGAGTTCAAATATTCAATTACTTCATTTATCGACGTTACACATTCTTTATGTATCACTTTTTCTTTTGCTAAGAACACTGAGACATCTTTGAATAACTTAATTGCAATTGCGGACTCTTTTCCTATTCCGTCTATTTTGACGAGTTCTTCAACAGGAGCATTCAAAGTAGAGTTAATATCACCAAATTTAATTAGCAGGTTATCAGCAATTGATTTTGTATCGGCTCTTTTGATAGCATTATTGAGAATTAAGGCTAATACTTCCTTCGGACTGAAACCATCTATCCCAACAGAAAGATAGCGGTCTCTTAATCTTTTGCGATGACCGCTATTTGAAGTTTTATTATCATTCATAATTATAATTTTGTTTCACGTGAAACATTATTGAGATTGTTTTATTCTGAATTCTTTCAATTTCTCATCAACATTCTTATCAAACAAAGCTATGATTTGGGCTGCCAGAATAACAGCATTCTTTGTACCATTTATTGCTACAGTTGCAACTGGAATTCCTGTTGGCATCTGAACAACGCTGTAAAGAGCATCTTCACCGGATAGGGTTGGACCAGTTAACGGAACGCCAATAACTGGAAGCCTTGTATAGGCTGCAACTACTCCTGGTAGATGTGCTGCCATGCCTGCAGCAGCGATTAGCACGCTGTATCCGAGTTCATCAGCTTCGGTTACTAATTTCTTTGTTTTGTCGGGATTCCGATGTGCAGATGATATGTGAAAATCATGTTCTAATCCAAACTTATCAAAGTATTCTTTCATCGGTTCATAGTACTTAAGGTCTGATTTACTGCCAAAGATTACTCTAACTTTTCCTGTCATAAATACCTACTTATAATCTACATTTGTAAGAATTCGGAATATTTCATCTGATGTTTCAGATTCATTTATTTTCTTTAAATTGTCGTTATTCATCATCATTTTAGATAAGTATGAAAGCGAGAAAAGGTGTTGTTTATCGTTATGTAGTAAGAGCATGAAGAAGATGTTCACAGGCTTACCATCTTGGGCATCAAATTCGACTCCCTTTGAAGATCTACCTAACAAGATTGAGGGTGACTTAATCTTACTTGGATGTAGATGTCTTGGATGTAACAAGGCAACACTATCACCCACGGCAGTAGAAACGAGCTCTTCTCTTGCAACTACGACTTCATATAGCCATCGAGCATCTTTAACAAGTTTCAATGATTTAGCCTTTTCAGACATCATCCTTATGGCTTCATACTTATTATCAGGTTCCAAATCCATGAAAATGTAATTAACATTGAAATATTCTCCAAATCGACAGATTGTCTTCTTTAATGCTAATTGTTCCTCTTCAGATTCTGATAGGTTTGATAACCACTCTTCAATTGAGTCTCTTACGATTCGAAGGTCTTTGCCTTTTTTTTCAGTTTCAAAGATGCTATCCGCTAGCATCTCTTGGACAATTTTTTCGCTAAGTTTTAAAAAGATAGCTGCTTCACGAACTGTTAGTAGTTTCTTTACCATATTGCTCCATCCTATATATATACTTCTTTAATTAACTTTATAAGATTACAGAGTAAATATTTAACAGCAACTAAAATCTTGACAAGAAAAATCGACAAAAATATGTAAAATTGTTATGAATATATTTAAATTGTGCATTTACACTTTGCTTTCAATGCTTACATTAGGGTGCAGTTATTCTGTATTTTCCAATCAATTACCCCATTTAAAAAACATTTATATCGTGCCTATAGAAAATAGTTCTGAAGAGGTCAACATAGAAGTAGAAATGTTTGATAATATTAGTAATGAGTTTGTTAATGATGGAAGATTACGAATTGTTTCACAGTTACCTGATTGTGAGCTTGAGTGTAAAATACTGGATTATAAGGATGTTATATATACTTACGATCAAGCTAATAATGTGAAGGAGTATCAAGTTAAGATTCTTTTTTCAGTTAAGTTTATTGATATGATTACAAATGAAATTGTCTATGAAAGACCTAATTTACTGAAAACAGAAAGATATCCTGCAGATGAAGATGACCCAGACTACACAGATTCTACTGTCATAAACGAGTATGCAGCAAGGGAAGAAATTTTTAAAGATATCTTTAGAGATATAATGAGTAATACTTTAGAAGCATGGTAAATTAATGGAAAAAACAAATATGAGAATTAATAAATATTTAGCAAAATGTGGACTTGCCTCCAGAAGAAAAGTTGAAGAGTTCATTGTTAATGGTGATGTAAAAGTAAATGGAATTGTTGTAACAGATTTATCACTTCAAATTGACTCTGAAAAAGATATTGTTGAGTACAAAAACAAGAGAGTCGGTATAACTGGGGGAAATGTTTACATAATGCTAAATAAACCTCCGGGTTATGTGGTAACCAAAAGTGATGAGTTCGAAAGAAAGACCGTATATGATTTGTTACC
>JAVCCX010000209.1 GCA_030765245.1 Candidatus Zophobacter franzmannii
AGATGGAATACATTGATGATGTCTTCCTCTGGAATGGTGATAGTAAGTTGTTTCTGGGGATGATTAAGAGTATTGAGGATAAGATGAACCTCGAGGAAGATACGAAGAACAGCTTTATCAGTGTGATTCTCGTTGTTGAGGACTCTGTCATCTTCTACTCTTCATATATTCCTCTCCTTTACACTGAGATTATGATGCAAACTCAAAGGATTATTGAGCAAGAGATTAATGACATGAACAAGCGTTATCGAATGCGCTCAAGACCAAAGGTTATTCTCGTTCATAACTACGAAGATGCCGTGGCGACTTATCGAAAGTACAAAGACTATATCATTGGTGTGATAACCGATATTGAATATCCTGCTGAAGGTGTTCTTAATCCGCAAGCCGGGATTAACCTGATGAAGCTAATTCGTTCCAGTGACAGCCATCTCCCTGTATTATTGCAATCAGCAGACAATCAGTGGGTCAATTATGTTGATAACTTCCATGCCCAGTTCCTTTCCAAGACTTCTAAGTCCCTTTTACAAGACCTTAAGAAGTTTATCCACTTCTATCTTGGATATGGAGAGATAACCTTTAGAGATGAGCGGAAGAATGAATATACTAGGGCGAATACACTCCAGGAACTTGAGAAAAGCTTGAACACAATCCCCGACTCATCACTCCTCTATCACAGTAACTATAACCATTTTTCTACATGGCTAATGGCACATGGAGAGCTCTCGGCTGCGAGACAGATTAAAGAGATTCGTCCGTGGGTTTTTTATACTACTAAAGAGCTTAGAAACTACCTTAGAGGTATCTTTAGAGAGGTAAGAGTAGGAAAATCACGAGGTAAGATTGTAAACTTTAATCCTGAAAATCTTAAGATTAGGAATCAGGTTGTTAAGCTTTCCGAAGGTTCCCTCGGTGGAAAGGGGAGAGGTCTAGCCTTTCTCAATAACCTGCTCTCAATCATCACCAATGAAAAGAAGTATGACTCTATCTTCATTACACTCCCTCTGACGGTGATTGTGGGAACGCATGAGTATGATACATTTGTGACTAATAATAACATTGATTCTTCCATAACTAACCTAACCGATAAAGAGATAGGTGAACAGTTTATCAAAGGTACACTCTCAGACGAGTTGATAGGGAAACTCGGTGTTTATTTAGATAATATGCGTAAACTGATAGCTGTGAGATCGTCAGGACTTCTTGAAGACTCACAGGCTCAGCCTTTTGCTGGGATCTATTCAACCTATATGCTCCCCAATAATAATGATGATAAAGAGGTTCGACTTAAATACCTTACTCAGGCAGTTAAGCTTGTTTATGCCTCTGTTTACATGAAGACAGCTCGTTCTTACATTGAGAGTGTGAACTATAAGGTTGAAGAGGAGAAGATGGCTGTGATTATCCAGGAAGTTGCAGGTTCCGAACACAAAGGGGTCTTCTATCCGCATATTTCCGGGGTAGGTCAGTCATACAACTTCTATCCTACTCATTATCTGAAGAATGAGGATGGGATTTGCTCAATTGCTATGGGACTTGGTATCTCAGTAGTGGAAGGTAACAATATCCATCACTTCTCGCCTAAATATCCGGAGATACAGGCCATTTCTGAGCAGGAGATGGTATCTAAGTCACAAAAGCATTTTTATGCCCTTGATATGGAGATGAAGGACTTTGACCTGACTGAAGGTGAGGATGTGAATCTTAAGAAGATTAGCATTCGACAAGCGGTTGCACACAAAACTTTGAAGCATCTTGTCTCAACCTGGGATTATGAGGATAACAGACTCATAGATGGGATGGCGGATAGAGGATTGAAAGTCATTACATTTGCTAATATCCTTAAGCATGGTCATATTCCTCTTGCAGAGCTACTTGCTGACTTCCTGAGTATTGGGCAGATGGCTATGGGTGCTCCTGTTGAGATTGAGTTTGCAGTTACATTGCATAGATCTCAGTCAAAGTTAGCGACCTTCAATATCTTACAGATAAGACCTCTCACAACTAACTATGAACAAGTTAGTATTGACCCGAGTGAACTCAATCCTGAGGATTTAATTCTCCAAACCACGAGCTGTATGGGCTTTGGTAAGAAAGACAATATCTACGACCTTATCTTTGTGAATCCAAAGCGCTTTAAGAGTACAGAGACTATGAAGATGCTGGCTGAACTCGATGAGTTGAATCGTGAGATGCATGAAGAGGGGAGACCTTATATCCTTATGGGCTTTGGTCGCTGGGGAACCAGAGATGAGTTTCTTGGGATCCCTGTAAGATGGGAGAATATCAACATGGCGAAGATCATAGTGGAAGCTGAACTCCCTGATTTCAGGGTTGACCCATCGCAGGGAACTCACTTCTTCCATAATATGGTTGCTATGAATATTGGTTATTTTTCGGTAAGCTCGAAGAAGAAAGATAACCACATAAACTGGGATTATCTCCTTGAGCATCCTAATCGTAAAGAGGGTAACTACTTTGTCCATATACGCAGTCAGAAACCATTTGTTGTTATGATGGATGGAGAGACAAATACTGCTATTATTAAGAAAGATAAATAAGAGAACACTAAAAGGGAGTTTCCCATTTTGATGTAGTTTGTCAGAGCTTAGCGAAAATGGACTTCATCAATAACGATATGATAATAAACAAGTAGGAGGTATTCTATGTCAACACAAGATGACAAGACAAAGTATTCTTCGTTGAGTACTGAAGAATTGGAGAATCTGTTTGAAAGTATGGATTCGTCAAATAGCTCACCTGGTGAAATTACTGCAGTAGTAGAAGAAATGGGTAAGAGAAATCAATCAAAGAACGAAGAAAATTGTGAGACAATCACAAACAAAGCAACAAATTATAAGACTTCAACAACTCCAAAACTTAGAGAGATTTATCAACAGAACAATCGTTACATTAGGACAAATTCTGAGTTTTCCCAAATTGCAAAAGTATTGCAAGATAGGAATGTCAATTTTCAACTTTGGGACGCAGACAGAGAGTCTTTAAATGGAGATGCCGGAGCAGAAGAGAACTTCTGGGCTTTTGATAAGCTAATTACTATACCACTTCTCCAGTTTCTTCATGTTATTGGTATCCTTGCAATAGTCGGATTTAGTGTATATCTGATTAAAGAAGGAATTACCGGTTGGGGTGTATTGCTTATGATCTTCGGTAACATTATTTGGAGAGTAGTTTGCGAAGCATTGGCAATTCCTTTCAAGATTTATGAGAGGCTATGTAGAATTGAGAAGAAACAATAAACGATTAAAGGTAACATTATTCTATTCATTGTTCCTGCTTTGTTTTTGGAGTGAATTGACAGACCTGCACCGCAACGAAGTGTGGGGCGGGAATGGCATTTCTAAAGTGCAAACCTTTATCTATCACCGATGTGTTGTTTAGCAATGGGACTTGTCTATTTATTTTTTCCTCGCCCCACCTTCGCTAATCGCTCATTGCGGAGCAAGTTAAAAACACCAGACCTGCACCGCAACGAAGTGTGGGGCGGGAATGGTGTTTGATGCAATCCATAACATAACGGAAAAAGGCGCTGTCATTGCTGACAGCACCTTTACTAATTGGATATTAAAAACTATGGTTTCATAGCATTCATTTTATCATGGGATAGGATGTTCA
>JAVCCX010000193.1 GCA_030765245.1 Candidatus Zophobacter franzmannii
AGAATAACTTTTATATCTTCGACTTCTTTGGAAGAACCATCTCATTCTACAACCTTTTAACTGAGAAAGTGGAGTTTGATTTTGGACGGTTTACTCTGTCTAATGTATCAAGTATCTCAATAAATGGGGATAATTTGGTAGTAAGAGATAAGCAATCCAACCAGACAATGCTTTATAGCTCCATCGGTAAAGAGATTGCATCATTGGAAGGTCGATACTTGAGTGATAGATATGGGAATCTGAATGAAATGGAAGATAACTATTTGTCAATTAGAGGTATTGAGGATAAGCACTTGTTCTCAGTCCAAAGATATAACAATGCCAGTATTTATGACCATACTCTCTTTTTGTGTACTGAAACCGGCTACAAAGTTGCAGACCTAATCTATGCTAAAAAATAAGAAACAACTACCAATCTATCTCGTAATGCTCAGTGCCTTTGCTCTGGGTCTTTCCCGCTTACCTGTTCACCTTGGCTTTTTTAGTTTCATTGGTTTCCTGCCCCTCTTTCATTACTTCAATCTTAAAGAACGGAAGTTAAAAGATCTTGTATTGGCCGGATTTGCATATTCAGCAGTGTTTTGTTTTACTGGTCTAAATTGGATATCCCTTGTAACCCTTGGTGGGTTTATTGGCATTATATTCCTCTTCACAATCTACAACTCATTTCTCTTTTATTTCATTAACAAAGTATGGCACCGGTTCCCTCGCTGGAGATTACTCTCATTTGCTTCTCTTTGGATATCACTAGAGCTCTATCAGAACTTCACAGAATTGCGGTTCCCTTGGGCAGATATAGGCTACTCTATGGCAGATTTTCTACCCCTCATTCAGATAGCGGACATTGGTGGTATCTACCTTCTTTCGTTCCTAATGATTGTTATCAATTACCTAATTTATCAAAGTATCACTAATAAGAGTAAGAAGAATCTCATTAGTATTGCTGTGATCTTTGCTGTCTGGCTCGGATATGGCATTTATAGGATGAACACTATTGAGCTTGTGGAGCAGGATGAGAAGATTGCCATTATGCAACCAAGCATCCCTCAAGACCAGAAGTGGGACTTTACATATCTGAAGGATAACCTTAAACAATATACAGAGCTTACAAAGTCCATTGCTGATTCAACAACTTCAATGGTTATCTGGCCGGAGTCATGCCTTCCGGTTCCTATTCTTCGTAACGATTATTACAACGATATGATAGCAACTCTTGCAATTCAAGAAAAGATGGCAATATTTGCAGGCTTCCCTGACCGTCAGATGATTGAAGTTGATGGAGTTGAGCAGGAAAGACATTATAATGCAGCCTCCTTAATCCGACCAAATGGTGAAGTTGATAAACCGTATTATAAGAACTACTTAGTTCCATTCGGCGAACGGATGGTGCTTCTTAACCTTTTCCCATCCTTGCGTAACCTTGATTTAGGTCAGGCTAATTGGGAGTATGGCGAAGAGATAAACATTTTTGAACTTAACGGGTTTCGTTTCGCTCCTCAAATCTGTTTTGAAGTCGCTTTTCCTGAGCATATGTATCGTGCTTTGAAGGGTAATATTGATTATGTCGTGAACATTACCAACGATGCATGGTTCTATTATTCAGCAGGAACTTATCAGCATGCAATGCTTAACAGATTTAGAGCAATAGAAGCAAGAAAGCAGATATATAGAGCTGCAAATACAGGTATCTCCCTTGTGATAGACCCTGTTGGACGAATACTCAAGAGTACTGAACTTTTCGAACAAACCAGCATTGTGGTACCTCTTTTCACTACCAATGCTAAATCTCTGTATTATGAGTATTTCTTTTATGTAACTTACCTTTTTCCGATACTTGCCTTACTCTTTATTATCCCGGCACTACTTCGGAAACCAAAAAAGCAAGACAACAAGTAGGATGTTATGAACAAGTATTACTATTCTATCGGTGAAGTTGGTAACCTTTTGGGAGTTAAAACTCATGTGATTCGCTATTGGGAGACAATGTTCCCCCAACTTAGACCTCGCAAAAAGTCCGGTCACAACAGACGCTATACTCAGGAGGACATTCAACTTCTGAAGACAATAAAAGAGATGTTGTATGTTCAGAAGTTTACGATTGAAGGAGCAAAGAAGAAGCTCGCTTCACGAATCAAAGCTGATAAAAGTGATCAACCGGAATTCAACTTTGTTGACGATTCCGCTTCGAAGAAGAAATACATAAAAGATGCCTTGAAAGATTTAAAAGATAAAACTGACAGACTAAATACTCGACTTTCTCAAGCCTTGAACGGGACAGACAATGAAGCCTAATGTAAAGTTTCTGATCATCTTCATCATGTTCATAGTCGCATCTGCCGGTTCTGCATATGTCATGCATACTATCTTTGATGTAGAGGATGTTAGCTACAAATTCAGTAATATCATCACCGCAAACAAACCTGATATCGAGTTCTCCCCTTCAGTTGCTTTGCATAGCGGATTTCTCTTTTGTCTTGGACTCGTTTTATTCCTGGGGTACCTTAAAAATAAGGTTCAGATTAGTGGGGAACTTAGTCTTCTCATCGGTATCTATCTATTTTATACAATGATTGGTATTTTTGATATTTACAGCCGACTTAGATTCCATCTCTTCTCCCTCTCAATGGCTCTAATCTTCTGGAATGAGTTTTACGGATACCTACTCGGGCACCGAAGGCTACTTACAGATCTGATTCCTTATATACTGACAATCCTATCTTTAGGCTTGTTGCCCAGAATGTAAGCCATATCATCTATACAATCCTTTATTTCCCATATGTCATGGTTCTTTTCTTCATGGTAAATATAGCAGTAATTCTCTATAAACATGGCAATCACCCTCGTATTGCCTTCTTTTACTACTCCGTTATTGTAACTGTTACAAGTAGCTTTTGTTGGCTGATGTCATCTCAATGGTTCCACTGGAATCGAATTGGTTGGACTATCTTCCTCGTAGGCTTTGCCCTTATCTACTATCTCTCAGAATGGGATAAAGAAACTCATGCTAAAACCATCTCTTTAGAAGCACTAACATTGATAGAAGAACCTGAAATAGGAACAGAATCTGAAGAGGTTATCGAAGAAATAGATTCTAAAATTCACACCTTCCATTACCTAAAACTCTACTACTCCCATTAAAACCCGAAACTCCTCATAAAACGCACTGAAGATTCAGATTATCAATGATTTTTGAAGAGATTGAATGATAGCTTCAAGACAGTCTAAATTGTCGTAACTCTATACAAATACCACTGTGTAAGTACATTGTCTGAATTTCATTCGGTCTAAGTCTAATCATGCTAAGTTATTGATAAATCAACTGTGTAGATATGTTTTATGGTCTTACCCAAAAAGCTAAATAATTATCACTAAATATTGTTATAATTACGACCGAACTCACAGGATATTTGTCTGTCACCAATCTGATAGAATTACACTTAAAATATTTCAGGTTGACACTGAAAAGAAATTGAAAGAAATTAACACATTGAATATTGCTTTGAAAATAGGAAAAATATTATAAATAATAGGAGAATGTGAATGAAAATAATTTCAGCTTTGATGGTAGTCTTATGTATTTCAATTTCTCTCTCAGCAAAGGAGAAGCCGCATTGGGTTGCCGATTATCAAAAAACAGGTTCGTTACAAAATCAAAATGATTATTATTTTGGTATTGGGAGTTCAGAAAAATCAAAAAAAGAAGCAGATAATATTGCACTGGTAAATTTCGGAATGTGTATTGAGACAAAGGTTAAAAGTGAAGTAAAGAGTTATCTGAAAGAAAAAAACGGCAAAGTTACCGAAAAAGATTCGAATGAGATTAAAATCAGCTCAGATATTGGTTTGAAAGGGATTAGCATTAACGAAAGATATTCAGATGGAGGCACATATTACAGTCTCATTAAATACAATAAAGTTCAATATAATAAGATTTTAGAAGCGGAGATAAAGAGAGATTTAGAGCGTCAACAGATGGAGTTGAACAAACATATTGAAGAAAACAAATTGGATGAAAAAGAGAAACAGGAAAATATCAGAAATGATATCGAAAGTCAAAAAATCAAGGATTCTGTTTCTAGAGTTAAAGATAGCTTTATGAGGAATATGAGGAATAAATATCCTGATTTCTTTGATTCAAAACCACCTTACAAGGCTGTAAGTTTCCGAAATGGTGAATTGATTCCTCACAAAACTCAATTTAACACTAAAACCGGATTGTTCCCAATCTCTTTCGAAGAAGTTTTCTTGGCATATAAAGTTTGGTTGTTTGAGTTTTCTCTTACTTCAGCATTCTATGAGAACAAATATAATCAGCAGGAAATTCAAGTTAAGTATCAAATTCTTCCTTATTCCGGTAAATTCTACAAATTTTCCTCTGCCTTTGGTTTTACAGCATACAAATCACAGTTAATCACTTCAGACTTTATAGATTCAGATATTTTGTTTACACCATTTATTGCAGGAAATATTACTCTTCCTAACTTAAATTTTTCATATCTTTCTTTATATGCTGATTTAACGAAAACAGGAATTGCTATTAATAATTATGTTTTTTATAAACAACTCAAAGATAGAGTTAGTGCAATTCTTGAAGTAAATTGGATTTATAACGATGAACTAAAAAATAGATTTGAAGAGTCCATTGTCTTCCAACCGGCAATAGTGTTCAAAACTACCGATAATCTCTCTACTACATTCTCCTATGAAGAGAATGAGTTTTGGATTCTTGGGGTTGAGATTGGATTCTAAAAACCACTATTTATAACTCAACTGGCTAATCCCATAAAAAAAGCCTTCGATTTCTCGAAGGCTTTTAAGTTATTTATGATTTAGCTATTTCACCATTACCATTTTCTTGGTAGCTGAATAGCTGTTTGTATCGAGTTTGTAGAAATATATACCACTTGAAACAACATTGCCGTTCTGCTCGTCTCCACTCCATATAATAGAATGTTGCCCAGACTTAAGCACTGCTGATTCCAAGGTTCTAATCTTTTGACCCTTAAGATTATAAATGCTAAGGGTAACCATCTCTCTCTCTTTCAGACTGAAGGAGATTGTAGTGGCTGGATTAAACGGATTTGGATAATTATTTAATCTGTAATACACAGCATCCTGTTCGTTGTCATCTTCAATCCCCACCGAATTGATCAAACCATTTATA
>JAVCCX010000290.1 GCA_030765245.1 Candidatus Zophobacter franzmannii
AGATTAAATTGTATCAGATCATTTATGATGCAATCAAAGATATTAGGCTAGCCCTCGAAGGTATGCTCGCTCCTGAATTTGAGGAGAGAGTTACCGGAACAGCAGTCGTTAAACAGATATTTAAAGTTAAGAAACTTGGAAATATCGCAGGTTGTTTTGTTCAAAAGGGAAAAATCCTTAAGAGCGCTCATGCAATCAGATTGTATAGATCAGATGTTCTCGTGCATGAAGGTAAACTGAAAAATCTGAAGCATTTTGCAGATGATGTGAATGAAGTGAAAGCAGGAACTGATTGTGGTATCTCGTTTGTAGGATACAATGATATTAAAGAAGGCGATATCCTTGAAACTTTCGTCCTAGATGAAGTCATCAGGAAGTTGGAAGATGTCAAACTATAGAATCCCAATGCTGGAGAAGGAACTATTCAAGCTTATATGCAAAACATTGCTTTATAAGGTAAGAGATAGTGCCTTCTCGGAAGTTAATATAACCCATGTAAAGCTGACTAAAGATTTGCGATACTTGAAGGTTTATTACTACCACGATGACAGCGTAAAGATAAAAAAGATGGAAGAGAAACTTAGAAAGGTTTCTGGCTTCCTTAAAAAACAGATCGCAGGAGCAGGTATTATGAGAGTAATCCCAGATTTGAATTACCATTTTGATGAAACCGAGGCAAAGGCTGATCATATTGAAAAACTACTGGCAACAGTTAGAGAAGATAGTTATGATGATCGTAAAAGTGACTTTAGCCTTGATGAGTTTCTTCTTGAAGATGAGTATGTTCCGGAAGACTTTGAGGACTTAGATGGACTCGACGAGATGTTTGAAGAAGAAGTCGAAGAAGATGAATAAATCTTAACAATTAGAAAAAAGGGAGTGCATGCAACTCCCTTTTTTCAGTACTGAGAGATATGAAAGATTTTAAAAACAAGCTATTGATAGCCGTAGAAAAATATAAAAGCATTTGCATACTTACTCATCATGAACCTGACGGGGATGGATTGCCAAGTGCACTTGCACTTAAAAAGGTGCTTGAATCAATAAACAGAAATGCCGATATTGTTCTTGAAGAAGATGCTCCAGAACAATTCAACTATTTACAAGCACAAGAGAATTCCCGAGTAATCCATGCAGATATGAAGTATGACTTGGCTATTGCTTTAGATTGTCATGAATTGAAAAGGTTGGGTACAGTATCCTTTTTAGCTGAAAATGCTAAGGAATGCTTCATCATTGACCATCATGTTGCAGAAGATGGAATTATTCCTCATGCACAGTTCTATATCAAACATGAAATAGCATGCGTAGGAATTTTAATCTTTGAGATGTTCGAAACTGAGATAAGTAAGTTACCGCTACTTGATATGAAGTATTGTGGTGACTGTATTTATTCTGCTATTTTAAATGATACAAATAGCTTTATGAATGCGAATACGGACAAGAACACACTTCTTGCTGCATCTAGATTGGAAAAATATGGCGTTGTTTATGGAGATGTTACTGAGAAGTACTTTTACAATGATCCTTGGAGAAAGTTAAAACTTGTAGGATTGACAATGGCTACTTTAGAGAGTCATTTTCAGGAGAAGGTACTCTTCCTACATACGACTCAGGATATGTTAATATTGAGCCAGATTGGTATTGAATACTTAACAAAAATCATATCTTGGGTTCGCAGTGCCAAAGATATTTTGATGATTGTCCACTTCAAGGAAGCAGACGATGGATCCGTTAAATTAAGTTTTAGGTCTAAAACAATCAATGTTGCCAAAATAGCTAAAGATTTTAACGGTGGTGGTCATATTCAGGCCGCCGGTGGAACAATTAGTAAAACCCTAACAGAAGCTAAGAATGCTGTTATTGATAGATTAAAGGAATGTAATGAATTACGGGATTATCTTAATTAATAAACCCATTGATAGGAGCTCTTTTTCGATAGTAGCTCAGTTAAGAAGGATTATTGGAATTAAAAAGATTGGGCATACCGGGACTTTAGACCCATTTGCTACCGGGCTTCTACCAATTTGTATAGGAAAAGCTACCCGGATTGTTGATAGGTTAATTACAGATTCCAAAACATATGAAGTAACGATGCTGCTAGGCTCAAAATATGATACTGGTGACAATACCGGTGAGTTGATTGAGAACATGGAAGTTCCTGAGTCTATTGATAATAACAAAATCACTGAGTATGTATTGAATCTAAAAGAGCAAGTTCCTCCAAGGTTTTCAGCTATAAAGGTCAACGGGCAACGAGCCTATAAGTTAGCAAGATCCAATAAAGAGTTTTCAATGGAATCAAGACCTATTAGTATTGCATCCTTCGAGATAACTGAGGTTAAACTACCCCACATAAAATATACGGTCTCTGTAAGTAAAGGAACATATATCAGATCTCTCAGCGAGACAATTGCCGAATTCATCGGGACAGTAGGGGTTACTACTGAGCTTTGTAGAACAAGGGTAGGGAGATTCACAAAAGATTTGGCAGTAGATCCGGAAGAGCTTACAATAGATAATTGGGTTGACCATTTAATCCCTATTCCATCCCTTTTCCCTCAAGTTGAAAGATTGACTTTAGATAGCAAAGAATCAGAGTGGTTTTTTAACGGAAGACATATTGTCACTGATGTTCAAAGCTCAGAAGAATTGATAGCTGTTGACGAAGACAGCGAATTCCTTGGTTTTTGTAACATCACAGAGGGAGTAATAATACCAACAATGGTATTCACTTCCGGAGAAAAATATATAAATAAATCGGAGAATATATAGTGCATTGCTTAGCAGATGTTGAGGGTTTTAAAACTGTAATAACAATTGGAAACTTCGATGGAGTGCATACAGGTCATCAGAGTTTAGTGAAAAAGGTTATTGAAAGAGCCCAAGTTAACAACTGTAAGAGTGTTGTGATTACTTTTAACATGCATCCATATCATCTGCTTTATCCAGAGATGAAACCTTATTTATTAACATCTTCCAGTAATAAAGAAAGAAGATTGATTGATTTAGGAATAGACTATGTCTGCCCTTTAGAGTTCACTCCAGAATTATCTGAAATGAGTGCAAACGACTTCCTAAAAGATATCATTATTGATCATCTTAATGCCGTAGAGGTCGTTATCGGATATGATGCGAGATTTGGTAAAGATAGGGAGGGTGATTACTCTTTTCTGAAGAAGATGGAAGAGACATACAATTACAAAACTATCTTTGTTGACTCCCAAAAAAATGATGATGATGTAGTTAGTAGTAGTCTCATGCGGGCATTATTAAGAGATGGTAATCTTGGAAGAGCAACTGAACTTATGGGCTATCATTATGGTTATCAAGGGACAGTTGTAAGGGGTAAACAGATTGGGCATAGAATTAATTTTCCAACATTAAATATTGTACCATTAGCAGAGCATCAATTGATACCTGCTACCGGGATATACCTTTCAAGAGTAAAAATAGAGGGGATATTGTACTGGGGAGCGACAAATATAGGATATAGTCCAACAATCAAAACTGAGCAAAAACTTGAAGTTGAGATGTTTGTTTTTGATTTTGATCGCGATATTTATGGACAGAATATAGAAATTGAGTTTATTCAACGACTTAGGAGTGAAGAGAAGTTTGCTTCTATTGATGAGTTAATTGAGCAAATTGGTGAGGATGTCAAGTACGCAAAATCACTAATTCCATTATACAAGAATTAGATTTAACAGGAGATATAGATGGAGAAGCTATTTGTAGAAGAGTTAAAATATCATGAAAGTGAAGAGATAATTAGTTATTACTTATGTACTGAAAAAGAACTTAGAGATGGTCAGGCTAATCAGTTTCTTAGAGTATCCTTAGCAGATAGAACAGGAAAAATAGTGGCATTTGTTTGGGCTAATGCTCATGCTGTGTCACAAGAGTTTGCTGAAGGGGATATCGTTAAGGTACAGGGAAAAGTTCATCGCTATAAAAACCAACTTCAGATAAAAGTTGATAAGATTAGAAAGGCCGAAGAGACTGAAGTTAATTTAGCAGATATGTTGCCTACTACGACGAAAGATATGCGATTTTTAGCTGAGCAGTTTTTTCAGTTTGTTGATTCGGTAAAGGATGAACATTTAGCAAAATTACTCAGAATATTGTATGATGATAAAGAGATATTTTCACTATTCTCCAGATGTCGCGCAGCAAAGACATGGCATCATAATTACATTGGAGGACTATTAGAACACACAGTATCAGTAGCATCTCTTTGTAGTTTTGCTGCAACAATGTATCCTGTTGATAGAGATTTAGTCGTAACAGGAGCTCTCCTTCATGATTTAGGTAAGATATATGAATATGAGCAATTACCTAAAGTAGATTTTACTGCAATGGGCAGATTGATTGGTCATCTTGCACTCAGCGACGAAATGGTGGTAAAGACTGCGGCAAAGATAAATGATTTCCCTGAAAACTTGTTAATGAAACTTCGTCATCTTATCTTATCACATCATGGACCGTATGAGAATGCATCAGTAAGACTTCCTCAAACTCTTGAAGCAGTTGTTTTACATATGTGTGATAATTTAGATGCCCAAACTATTGGAGTTAAACAAACAGTTGAAGCTTCAGCTGACGATGCTTTATGGTCTGAATTTGACAGACTAAACCAAAGATACTATTATAAAGGCTAATATGTTTCAAACAACTGTCTTAGCCAGTGGATCTAAAGGTAATTGCATTCTTGTTCGAACCAATTCCACAGAGGTCCTAATTGATGCAGGTCTTAGTGGTAAAAAGATTTGGGACTCTATGGAGAAACTTAACTTAGACAGAGATCGGATTAATGCAGTCGTTGTGAGTCATGATCATAGTGATCACATTAGAGGAGCCGGTATAGTTGCAAGAAAACTGAGTATTCCTATTTATATTTCTCCCATAACTTATCAAAGTGGAAAGAAAAAGCTTGGTAAAGTTGAATCACTTATCAGTCATTTTGATGTAGGTGATTCAATTACAGTTGGGGATATCTCAGTACTCACTTTCCCATCTTCCCATGATACTCGAGATAGCTGTAACTTTGTATTAACTCAAATTGAAAATGATAAAG
>JAVCCX010000368.1 GCA_030765245.1 Candidatus Zophobacter franzmannii
CATTAGGTAGTAGGCCTCTTGATAATTCTCAACAAAAAGACTATCAGACGCTTCAGCAAACAGGATCTCAGCGTCAGTAGCTTCAGTATCATTGAAGATATAACTTGAATAACTTGGATAGAATCTATCTTGATCTGAAGTTTCAATTGAACAATTAGACATATCAATTGGAGAGAATGCTGAACCAGCAGTCATTAGCAAGTACTTATCGTACGTAAGCTGAGTTGTGTCATACTCCTCGTCTTCTATTGATACTTGTGGACTACCACCAACATCAGAAAATGTTGGAAAGCTATCATAGATAGAAAATAGCTCAGCTAATTCATTGTCCACAATATTTATATATCCTGTAATTATAGTTGAAGCAGTACCTAATGATAAATAACCAAAACCAGAATTTGAAGATATATTACTGTCAGCTATGTTAAAATTAGCATTCCGAATTTGAATCCCATTACCATCATTGTTAACGATATTAGAGGTATGTAATATTCCAAGGCCTGGAGCAGGATGGTTTACAACTAACCCGTAAGATGAATTATTATTAATGTCACAATTAACAATGGAGATTGTGCTCTGTTCTGTATAAATTCCATGATCGTTATTAATATATTGTTTATCTTGTAATGGTACAAGACTACCATTTATCGCAGTTAGTTGACCACAGTTACTGATCACTCCCGTGCAAAAGGCAACATTGCTATTATTCACTGAGATTTTATGAACATTACTTACATCACAGTTTAAATAAGAAGCAGCTGGAGGTATACCATTAAAGAAAAGCCCATCCCATCTGTTTGATCCTGTTATTGACGCTTCTTGATTAACTCTAAAAGAACTGCTATTTATCTCAATCCGGTCACCAGTCATTATAACTTCTGCCCCATAGACTAGGTCATCTCCACCAGTTGCCGGATCATAAGTATAAAACGATGTCTCTCCTTGAATAACCGAATTACCGGATACTTCAAAGTCACATCCATCATTTAAAGAAACTAGCGATGCTCCACTTAAGTTTAACTCTGTACCATCAATCGAGATATCTGATGAGCTTGCTGTAAAAGTACTACTACTAGAAATGTTAATTACTGTGTCCTCGGCATTAAGCTCTGAGTTATCAAGCAGCAAGTGACTCGAACAAACATCTAATTCGCCGGTACTTGATAAATTTAGCACAGAATTATTATGTAAGTTTAATTCAGCTCCACTATTGAGGATCAAAGTACCGGTACAGTCGATAGTTCTATTGTACAAATCAGTTGTAGCAGATAGTATTATAGTATTAGAAAAATCTAAGTCCATTCCGTTTATTGTTTGGAATCTATCAAAGAGCTCTCCATTACTGGAGTATTGGGGATTGTGGTGGATATTAAAGAAATCCACTCCAAAACTATATTGTGGTAATGGGTTCCAATAATTAGTTGAGGTTGTATTGCTGTCTCCCGTTGTGGTATCCCAATTATCAGCATATTGAAAAGCCCCAAGAAGTGTTGGTGTACCACTCACATTATCGGGAGTATAATCCCCAGGATGAAGGAAAGCAGATGGGCTTACAAATTCTGCAATTGTATCAAATGGGAAGCTACCCACAGGAGAACTTCTCAGCCAAGGCTTATTTACATAATGTGGATCTTCCTCAGTTCCAACATCTTCATAAACTGGATAATAACCCCTTAGGGCTGATGTATAGTAATAAGCAAATTCATCATAGCCTAAACCTGGATGTCCACTGCCATCAGCATCGTACTCGTTCGACAAAGTAATAAACAATTCTGCTCTTGCAGGCTCGTCGAAAGCAACTGATGTGACTATTGTTCTGTTTGGTCCGGCAATGGAGTATCCACTGGAGTCTTCTTGAGGAAATCTCGAAATAAAACCTCCACTATGACATTGAGACATTACTACAACTATTTCCCCAATATTTGGGAAACCATCTAATTTGGTCTTTAAATCTAAACTTGTTAAATCATCAGCATCCCATAAGCCTAAAACTGATCCAACTGTGGAATCTCCGGGTCCTCCGTGACCTGTTGTGAAAATAAACAGCTTATCTTGTGGTCCTAAATTTAAATTCTGTAGTGAAGTGAATGTATTGTTTACTGAAGATAGTGTAGCATCGAAGTCAATATCAACAGAAGACCCAATTTTATCTAAATCTAACCCTCTTCCAGAGCTACTGAAGTTGGAGATTGCATCTCCCTCATTTGAATGAACATAAATTTTATCCTCTTGAAAGCCCTGCTCTGTTAAGGTACAATACATAGCCGATAAGTTATTCCAAAAGCGTAAATAATTATTATCCCACCCAGTATTAGAATCCCAGCCACCTCCATTAATCAAAATTGCATAAAGATGTGGGTCTTCCACAACAGTGGGGAGTGTCTGCTGATTATGAGGTAATTCAACTTCAGAAATTGCGGGATAATTGTAATCAGCAATTCTCACATAATCGACAAATCTTCTGGATAGATTTCAGAAGGGATTACCTGATATGCTCCGCTAAGAGAATCAATTACAACATATCGACAAGGATGACTCCAACCAAAGGTAGGATTATCATCAATAAATGCAACCCAATTTGATACATAAAGTGTTTTGATTTCCGTTGGTCCGAAAGTAATATCAATGTTTTGATTCAGTGTTTGGGCCGTCAAATAGACATCTGCTTTTCCAATCTCGTTACATAAAATTTGACTCAAGACAATGATTTTAGCATCTTCGTAGGAAACACTTGCCTGAAGCGGTAGAAGTAATCCTATTACTAACAGGATTAGAATAAAGAATTTGTTCATAGAAATCTCCTCTATTTTATTAATAGTAACTTGTGGGTGGTTGAGATACCCTGATTAGTTTTCAAGCGGGAGAAATAAATACCTGAAGTTAATCTTCTTCCTTTGCTATCTGTTCCATCCCAAGTTATTTGCGATATACTCTTAATAACAGGAATTGTTCTTACAAGTTCCCCTTTGATATTGAAGATTGAGATACTATTTGCTCTGTCATTTTTAGGCAATTCATATGCTAAGGTGACAGTTGAGCAGAATGGACTAGGGAAGCTATTGAGTTTTATTTGAGGAATAGTAGGATTTTCTCCCTCCTCAATTCCGTTTGCCGGTTCCGGTAGAAAATGTCCATTTCCATCATTAAATAGAATTACGAGAATTCCCCTGCCATTTGCATAATTCTGATATACACCGAGAATATCTAAAAACCCGTTGTGATCCATATCGGCAAAGGCATTGTCATTACCTACTATAAGAAGTGTATCTGGTTCAGAAAAGGTAAAATCACCAAGATTTGTTACTAACTTATTTGCCAACAGGAAATCAGGGAGATTATCATTGTTGTGATCAAAAACCTCTAAGGCACTCGGAAAAGAATAGATATTGGACGAATGAAAAACAAACTGTCCGGATTGATTCTCAAAAATCCTTAGCTCACAGTCATTCCCCATCATGGGAGTTGTATAAGTCACAATATCGTTATCTCCATCATTATCCAGATCACATATTTCTGAATACATATTCAGTAAGCCTTCCTCAAGAATCTGTGACTGCCAAGTACCATCAAGGTAACTAAAAATTGTCGGTTGCCCCGAGATAAGTATATCCGCAATACCGTTACCTGTAAGGTCTCCACTTGTAATGTTTTGAGGAGGGAAAGAAAGATTATATTCAATAGGTGATGAAAACTGCTGATTACCTAAGTTGATCATTGATAACCAGGAATTGCACTGATTGATGGCAGAAACATAATCATCTAATCCGTCACCATTTACATCTGCACATACAAACATCTGATTGTGGGGGATTGAAGTTAAAAAATATTCAGTAGGTGCCTGAATATCATAACCATTATTGTAGTATATTCTTAGATATACACCCAAAGGATCATGAATTTCTCCACTAAGTACTACTAAATCAGGGAAATCATCCTCATCCATATTCGCAAACTGTATTGTTTCGACATATGATCGAAAAACATTTGATGTGTCTATGTATGTAAATTCACTATCTTCAA
>JAVCCX010000224.1 GCA_030765245.1 Candidatus Zophobacter franzmannii
TTCAAAGGTTCCATCGAGTTTCGGAATAACAATTCCTTCCTTCTTGCCTGAAATCTTCTTAGAACTAATGCCATCTCTGAGTTCATTCGCATTCTCGATAGCTTCGGCTTCCGTTATATCGCCAACATAGACAATAGTAAGCTTCTGACCGTGGAAGTACTTCTTAACGATTTTCTGGTAATCTTTCTTTTCCATTGCAAGCTGGGATTCAATAACTTCTTTTCTAGAAACACCGTTCTTGGTATCACCATAAATAGTCATATTCCTGAAGTTTCTATGTGCAGTTCCTACATCAGTAGCTGCTCTCTTAAGGCTTGTTCTAAGATCTTGACGATAGAGTTCAAGCTCATTTTCATCAAAAGTAGGGTTATTCAATGCACCTAAGAGAATAGTCTGTAATTCAGGATAATCATCTTTGATACAGTTGAACTTGATACCAATACCATAGCGACTGATACTAACTTCCGGATAAGCAAGATGATTCTCAAACCATTCAGTTAAATCGAGAGAGTCATACTTCTTTGAACCACGCATAAGCATGCCAGCAACAGCTTCAAAGTGGTTCCAATTATCTTTAGTTTCAAAGTCAGTAGTAGTAGAGATATTGATTTCTACATCGATAACTGGTTTCTTATGGTTTTCTTTAATCATCAATGAGATGTTTTTGTTATCTATAAGACGCTTAAATTCGCTCTTCTCGGTTAGAACTGTCTGGCTTCCGGTCACAAGTTCAGCTGCTCCCATTGGCACAGCACAGAAGGCTAATCTGTTTTTAGGAATAGCAAATCTTCTGAGGGCATCTTCCATATCAGCAACAGTAATATCTTCCATCATTTCAATCTCACCTTCAAGAGTGAATGGGATGCCGTTTGAAAGCATGTTAAGTCCGATAGTATTACATTCAGAGTCGGCTTTCTCGCTCTTCATCACTGACCAGGCTTTGTAGCGGCCGACATAGTCTTGAGCACGCTTCTCACTTAGTCCTTTATTCAATTGAATAACAATCTCATCATCAATGAGCTTGATAATTTTATTGATATCAGCAGGGTCAATCGGGCTGAAATAGATGTTAAGTTCAGGCAGCATCTCTTTTGATTCAGGTCTAGCATATCCATTAACACTAGTTACAAGCTTCAACTCTTCTTTAAGTTTGAAGGCAATAGGAGCTTTTCTTGGTCCAAACAGATTATGCATTGCAAGAGTAAGTGCTCTGCTTTCATAGTCAGTCATACCAGGAATTATGTATTTCATAGTTACTAGTGGGTTCTCAGTTTCAAACTCTTCTACTACCATTTGGTTTCCCGGGTATGCAGTTTGTTTATTTATAACTACAGGATTATATCTAGCTCTTTCGAAGTCAGCAAATGCATCCTCAATCTTAGTCATTGTTGCATTGACATCAATATTGCCAACTACAACGAAGATCATATTATTTGGCACATAGTGACGATTGTAATATTCAACAAGGTCATCTCTTGTTACATCTTTAAAAAGACTAACATATCCGATAACAGGATTCTTCATTGGAGAGTTAGAATAGAAAATCTCATTTCCTCTCTGATTAATCTTTGCTCTAATTGGTGAACTACGCATCACAATTTCTTTGAGAATAACTTCTTTCTCTCTATCAATTTCAAATTGATTCAGTCCACAAGATGAAACCATCTCAGAGATATATGTTATCATAGAATCTACATAAGTAGCTTCTCCGGTCAAATGATAGGCTGTAACAAAATAGCTTGTATAGGCATTCGACATAAGTCCGTATTTTTTATACAAGTCCTGGTACTCATCTTCTGTATGAAATTTATTTGTTCCACTGGAAACGAGATGCTCAAGGTAATGTGATAATCCACAACCCATGAATTCCTCTTCAAAATTAGACCCTGTTTTCACAAAACAATAAACTCCGGCAGAGCTATTAGTATCATTTTGTTTAACAATAACTTCCATTCCATTGGGAAGCATCTTACGAACCATCTCTTGTGCTGATGCCATTGTGACAATCAGAGCAATGAGTAGTATTAATGTGAATCTCTTCATTAGACCTCCAACTACGATATTTTTGTCCAGTTTGAGAACGCTGTAATTATGTCAATCTTTTATAGTTAACACTGTTATATATTCTACATTGAGAGTGTAGGCTTGTGTAACGATCATCGCTTCTTAGTTTATTCAGCTGGAAACTTACACCGCAATGAGCGTACGCGAGTCGACGACCAGAAGTAGGAACTCGCAAGTCTGAAAGACGAGCGACTATTTAGCAATAATCCAATTCACGCCCCATACTTCGTTGCGGGGCCGGTTTTGCATATATAATCACTAGCATAATGATCCCTTTGTTTTTCTTGTTTGTTGCTTTAGTCTCAACAATACGCATTTTTCCCACTGTGCACGCACTGTCCTCGCACTGATTCACTGGGTACGCAGTGGGGTGACAGCACGTGCTCAGTGCAAAAACAGCGCGTTGTTAAGTCGTGGGTAAGGAGAGGGTAAAAAGAGAACGAAAGTGCCAGAACTCAGCATTAAACGCACTGCAGATTCAGATTTCAGGGGAATTGAGTAGTTTTGTTGTGTTTTAGTAATTGTCTAGGAGAAATAAAAGAAACGGTGAACAAAAAAAGCTCCCGGATGGGAGCTTAAGAAGATTAAAATGAACTATTAAAGTGTAATTACTCTAATAAACTTTTCTTGTAAGAGCAAAGTTACCAAAGCAACCGGTTAAAAGTGATACAACTATTAGAATGCTAACTAAGAGTATAATTCTTTTCATATATTTCTCCTTTGTGATTCGGATTCATTTATGTGTGAATTATCTCTATTCGTCAATATTTCTTTTACAAATGTAATAAATGCAAATGAAAATAATATTCAGAGAAAAGCTACACTAATCTTTCAAGTTTTGAAATCCATTCATTAAAGTGTGGGCAACTCTCTTTCAAATTAGTTATACCTATAGATTTAGCAATGTTTGCTCCAGCATAGACTTTGTCATAGGAAGTAATACAGTAACCTAATCTTTTAGATGGGGCAGTCATTGAGCCGTCATTAACAAGCTCAACATTAGTTACAGAATTAAGATAGTTTTGAAGTTCTCTATACTTACGTTGATTCACTCCATCTAAATATTCTTCTCTAATTTTTTCTAAATCTATCAACAGCAAAGTCTCGAATTCATGCAACTGAATGTATGGTATAAATCTATTACTATCAATATCTTCATCAAAAGCATTCTCAAGTTTGTTAACTTTTGCGTATGGTTCAGTGATTCTATAGCATTCTGAGTATTTTGGAAAATCCGTCGGTAGAGCGTAAAGGTCAATCATTGTTGTGAAAATACAATCACCCTCCTGGTCTTCTCGCATCCACCTTTCGAGGTCTTTCTTTAGATGTGAATATTTTAAGAGACCACCTTTATGCCCCGGGCTTGTTTGAATACAGCGAACATCAGTTGATATATTGAATGTTCCTAAGTATCCACAAAGAACTTGCTCAACGAATCTTTTTTCAGTCTGCCCTTCAGCTACAATATGCAATCTAATCATGGACGACCACCGATGATATTCTTGTTCCACACTTCTGATAGTGTATATTCATCGAGCCATTCTTTCAATTTATCTTCAGATAATCTATTAACTACAGTCATATCCTTATCCCTATTAACAACAATCAAGTCTTCCAGTTGACAACAATCGATTAGATACGGTGATTGGGTAGCAAGAACTACTTGGCAATGCTGAGATGCTATCTTAACCATACCAATAAAATCAATAATCGCTTCAGGATGGAGACCTAGCTCCGGTTCGTCAATAACAACAACATTCGGTAATTTGTGAGCAGGTTGTAATAAAAGGGTAGCAAGAGCTATAAACCTGATTGAACCATCTGAAATTTGCTTAGGACCAAAAACATTACCATTGACATCTACCCAGTCTGATCTGATTTGGTCAGGATTATTTGCCAAAGGTTGAAGTAAAAACTCTTTAAACTGAGGCATTATTCTACTAATTCTTTTCTCAATCCTATTATAGTATTCTCTAAACTCTGAATCCTTAAGTCCTAGTAAAAAAGCTGAGAGATTACCTGCATCATCTCTTAAATAAGAGCTATCTCCAACATAACTTGGTTCTCTTATGAA
>JAVCCX010000150.1 GCA_030765245.1 Candidatus Zophobacter franzmannii
CATGAAAATTCAGGAAAGGTTGAAAAAGTTAACCACAAAATGTGGATAAGCTGTAAACCTTGCAAACCTGACAAGAAAGGACGAGGAGATAAAGGAATAGAAAAAGGCTCTCATACAAGAGCCTTTATTTATGTTAATTTATTTCATTAATAGTATCTTGCGTGAATGACCTTCATCTGAAGTAGTAACTCTAAAGAAATAGACACCAGATGAGATATTATTGCCATAGTCATCTGTTCCGTCCCAAACAACAGTATTAGTTCCCTGCTTCATATCATCGTTAAGTAGCTCTTTTACTCTCTGTCCACGAACATTGAAAATAATCAATTCTACTTTATCTCCTACAGTTAGATTGAAAGAGATAGTTGTCTTTGGATTAAAGGGATTAGGATAGTTTGTCAGACTCCGGAGATTATCCTCAATAGGGTTTGAATCGTCAAGTAATCCCAAGGGTGCATCCATTGTGTTAATAAACGCACTCCGATTATAGGATCCAACACAGAATTTGGTTTCATCTCCGACTTGAAAACTATTGGAAAATCTCGACAACTGTGCTCCTAAGGCTAATCCTTCCGAGATATCCTCCCAGCTTAAACCACTATCACCGGTCATCATAACACCCTCTTCCAAAATCGCAGCGTAGATGTGGTTGTTATTGTTCGGGTCAATCAGAATATCTGATATTCTTGAGGTTGTTGTTAGTACTTCTGACCAAATCTCTCCAAAGTTATCTGTTTTCATCAGTCGATAGTTAACCGAATAATGTCCAGTGCCGGCATAGACCACATTTGGATTCATTTGATCAATTGCTAGTCCGAAGGTCTGACAGCAGTTCTCAGGAACTCCTACATTTATATCCACCCAGTTCTCACCTTGGTTAAAGCTTCGCATAAATGAACCCGTACCACCGTAAGTGAAATAACCTGCATAAAGGATTTGATTCCCTGAATTTGCTGCAAGTTTAATCGTTCTGACCTGTCGGTCATTCGGCCCAACATAGACTTCAGACCAACTACTCGAAGCTCCATCCAGTGTGCGATATATAGTCGCTGCAAATCCTCCATTTCCGTAATGATTTCCTGAGATGAAGATAAGATTCGGATCTGTATCTGCAATTTCAATATCCCTTATCTCAGTTTCAAAAAGAGGACCTATATTGGGACCGGTATTACTCCACGATAACCCGCCATCCCCAGATTTGTAAACACCTTCTTGTGCGACTGTTGAAGGTCCTTGTGAACAAGCATAAATGTTGCCCAAATTATCAAATGAGACTGCAGAATACCTTGTTGCAGGAAGGGTACTGACAACATCCCATACATGCCCACCATCATAAGAGATATAACATCCACCGGAGTTTTCTCCCTCGAAAGCGACTATGATATTGTTTGGATTTGAAGGATCAACCGCAATGTCGTTGACCCATAATTTTGCAATCCCATGATTTGAACTATTGAAATTGGCTCCTGAATCAACACTCTTATATACAGCCATGCTTTTACAACCGATGAAAAGCTCCTGAAGATTGTTAGGATTAAGGATAAGATCAAAAATTGAGAAATTGTCTGCTCCGTTGGATGTATAATCCCAAGTTACTCCTGCATCTTCTGAAGTATAAAGCCCATCTCCTTCAGTTGCAGCATAAATCAAAAGACTATTTGCCGGACTTACTAAAACTTTATTCACGACAGGAAGTGGAAAATCCAAAGAAATGTTCTGCCAACTAAATATCCCCATCTGAGACTTATAGATTCCTACGAACTGGCTTCCAAAAAGCTGTCCTCCTGACAAGTATACATCACTTTCGGAAATCTCAATGTCATTAAAAGGGAAATCTGTTGGTAAACCAGATGAGATATTTTGCCAATTAATACCCGCATCACTCGTAAATATTACATCTCCCCCACTAATGCCACCAATTCCTGAAACAATAATGTTTTGGCTATTGCCTGGATCAATCGCAATATCTGTAACACCTGCGACCACTCCAAATGCAAAAGTATCTAGAATTGTCCAGTTTGAACACCCATCTGTGGTCTTGGCAATCTGTTGCCAATCAGTTGCTGCAGAATTACTACTCATCCCGACATAGATGATATCTGGGTCCAATGGATCAACCTCTATTGCTGTTACTACTCTAAGTAAAATTGGGAAGTTGTTAATATGTGACCATGTCTCTCCGCTATTCGTTGACTTGAACAGACCATCGTTTGCGTCACCTCCTGCATAGATTACTCCATTCTGGGCGACTGTAATTACTTTTATCGTAAACGAGAGATTTGCTAGACTTTCCCAAATTACCCAGTTCTGTCCTGCATCTGTACTTATGTAAGGAACTCCACAGGCAGCATAAATTGTGTCCTGACTCTCGGTTGACATTGCAATTGAATACACATCACCACCCCATGGTCCCATATTCTCCCATTCATCTCTGGTATTATCAAAATTCATGTTTGAATATCCAGGGATAATACTCCCACCTTGCTTTACATATGCCGGAGTATTACCATATTGGTCAAACTGAGCCCTTTCCGCAAAAAGATGTGAGACTAAAATAAATAGTAAAATGCCTACTATTGATGCTTTGTATACTTGTGATTTCATAAGTCCTCCTGATAAACAAACTTAGAGTTATTTTAATGTTGGAAGAAACACTACCAACCAAGAGGCAACTCTTGAAAAGATATGTCAACATATTTTGTCCCAATCTAAGACAACGATTATCTCTTGTGAAAGTATTTAACTCTAACCCAAGCGAATAGCACGAAAAAAAAGGCTCCCATGGGAGCCTTCAAATAATCTATCTTAGTCTATCTTAGATATCACCAAGAGTTGCAACCATCACAGCTTTGATAGTGTGCATTCTGTTCTCAGCTTCATCGAAAACAACTGAGTTTTCGCTTTCAAATACATCATTAGTAACTTCACGACAATCAAGACCATGCTTTTCTTTCAACTCACCTGCAAGGGTGGTTGTGAAATCATGGAATGCAGGAAGACAATGCATGAAGATAGTTGTAGATTTGCCTGTAAGGCTCATCATCTTAGCATTAACCTGATAAGGTTTGAGGAGTTCGATTCTCTCTTTCCAAACTTCCTTTGGCTCACCCATTGAAACCCATACATCTGTATAGATTACATCAGTGTCTTTCACGCCAACTGCTACATCTTCAGTGATAGTGATTTTAGCACCTGTAGATTTAGCAATCACTTTGCACTCTTCAACAAGCTTTGCTTCAGGGAAAAGTGACTTAGGAGTTACGATTCTGAAATCCATACCCATCTTAGCAGCACCAATCATAAGGCCATTAGCCATGTTGTTACGACCATCACCGGCATAAGTAAAAGTAACTTTATTAAGTGGCTTCTGGATATGTTCTTTGATTGTGAGGAAATCTGCAAGAATCTGAGTAGGATGGTCTTCAGTAGTAAGTCCGTTCCAAACAACAACACCAGAGTTATCAGCTAAAGATTGTACAAGTTCCTGACCAAAGCCACGATATTCGATTGCATCATACATTCTACCAAGTACTCTTGCAGTATCAGCCATTGATTCTTTATAACC
>JAVCCX010000280.1 GCA_030765245.1 Candidatus Zophobacter franzmannii
AAGACGCAATCAGGGATGATTGCGGTACGCAAGCTTCGCTTGAAAGAAGGAGGGTAAAATATGTCATTGAAGTATAAGGAGTTTTATCGACGGAATCTTCCGCATTATCAACCGGAAGATAGTATCTTTGCTATAACCTTTTGCCTGGCTTTCAATATTCCAAAGGAAGTGTTGTTGGACCTCAAAGATGAGAAAAGACTGTATGAATTAGAGCATGAAAATGAGAAGAAAACGAAGTTCTACAAGAAATACTTCGAAGAGTTTGATGCATTCTTAGCAAAGTATGAACATCCTTTAAAAGTGGGCATTGAAGGTGATATTGCATCAATTATTGTAAAATCACTAAAGTTTAATGATGGCGTTAGATACCGTTTAATTGCCTATTGCTTAATGCCGAACCATGTCCATTTGATCCTCATACCACTAAAAGACGAGGATGGAAACATCTTTTCAATAGCTAAGATAATGCATTCTTTGAAGTCATTTACTTCCAATGAATGTAATAGACTGTTAGGCTTGAAAGGACGGTTTTGGCATCATGAGAGTTATGATCATCAGATTAGAAATGATAAAGACTATACTTATCAGCTAAACTATCTTCTACAAAATCCAGTGACAGCAGGACTTGTAGGAAATGCCCAGGACTGGAAAAATGCTTGGATAAATGAGAGTTTAAACCAGTAGGAATAGGCTCCTGCATTAATTTCAACATCTTTTAAGATGTTGGAATCGTAGCACAAGCATCTTGCTTGTGTTCTTAAGGAGTGTTAGCTTCGCTTGTAAATACTAAGGCGCAATCTTCGCTTGTAAATGCTAAGACGCAATCAGGGATGATTGCGGTACGCAAGCTTTGCTTGTAATGCTAAGGCGCAATCAGGGATGATTGCAGTGGGAAAATGCTGACCACCCCGTCGCTACGCGCCACCCCTCCGTAGATGGGAATTAAGAGATGCAAGCTTCGCTTGGAATATTAAGACGCGACCTGCAAGGTCACGGTACATAAATTCTTTACTTGACTATTACCAGCGGATTAAGAAAGTCGAATAATGAGAAAAAGTGCAATACTGGTAGTAGATATAGGCAATACACATATAACACTTGGATGTTATCTTGAGGGAACCCTGTTCGCGAGTTGGCGATTAAGTTCGGACCGAGAGAAGACATCTGATGAGTATTTCTGTCAATTGCAGTCATTTTTCTCAACTTCAATCAAAGAGGAACTGTCTATAGAAAAAGTTGCTATGTCATCGGTCGTACCAGAATTGACCAGAATATTTACCCATTTAGTGCAGCGGTATTTGGAATGTCCGCTAATAAACGTAACCGGTTACACACCTTTAGGAATGAGCTTCAGCGTACCAGACCCGAGTCTAATTGGGGCTGACTTAGTTGTTAACGCTTATTCTGCCTGGAAAAAGTATGAGACAAACTGTATTATATGCGACTTCGGCACAGCAACGACCATTCAGTTCGTTGATAAAGAGGGACACTTTCATGGGACAGCCATTGCCCCGGGTGTCAAAAGCTCTGCTACAGGTCTGTTTACAAAGGCAGCTCTCTTGACTAATATTCAGCTAGATCCACCGGAACGATTATTGGGAACCAATACCAAAGAGGCTTTGTTATCCGGAATTATCTTAGGCCATGTCTTCTTAGTTGACGGCTTTTCGCGTAAGATCCGGGAACAATTTAAGCATCTGGGTGATATCAAATGCATAGCCACAGGCGGGATTTCCGGTCTGTTGGTTGAAAAATCCGAAGAGATTAATCTTGTTGAGAAGCAACTTACTCTCGACGGACTCTATTTGATCAGCCAGGCAATATAGATAAAAATTCATAGGCGTTCAATGTTAAGAAAAAGTATTCTATCGGTAGTGTTGTTACTTTTGACTCTCTCTCTAATAGCAACGGTATTCCCTCCTGAGATTAGAATTCCGGGATATCCCTTACTTAAAGGAAATAAAGTAGATTTCTTTGGGCAAGCGAAACCCCCGATTTACTCTTATACCAAACCATCGATAAACAACTTATTGAAGGTTAATACAGAGACTTCAGTTGATTTTGAGACAATGCAGATTGTACTTAAAACCACATACAATAATATTGAGCTATATCCTGATATTTACATGGATTTTGACAGTTATCTTGATAAGATGCTGGAACATCTCTTGAAGGATAAGATTACCAAGAACTCAATTTCATATATCTTCCAGGACGATAGACAGGTTGATACAGGGCTTATACCTGAGATTACGATTAAAATACCTAAAGAAGCTATTCCAAAACAATTTAGATCAATCTTGGGGGACGAACAAGGTAAGCTCAATCTGGACGGTAGCCAAAGACTGACTGTTACAGGAACAAGTACCAAACGCAATACCAATATTGTCTATGAAGGCAAAGATAACAGTAACTTTGATTTGGAAATGAAACAGGACCTTGATTTGAGATTGAAGGGTAAAATCGGGCAGAAGATATCGGTTGATTTAAAACATAACTCAAATACTGACGAACAGCTTTTCGATCCTAATAATATCCACATTGAGTATGACGGTGATGATGATGAGATTGTCCAAAAGATTGAAGCCGGTAATATCTCACTCTCACTCTCAGGTTCTAAATATGTTTCTACCAGTATTTCATCCCAGGGTTTGTTTGGAGTGAAAGGTGAACTACAAGTAGGTGACCTGAAAGTTCAGACAATCTTTAGTGAAGAAGAAGGGCAGAAGAATAAGCAGAAATATACCGGTAACTCTCAACAGGATTCTACCGTAATATATAGTAAAAGTTATGCAAACAGAACCCACTATTTTGTAGAACCTATGTCTGAACTGTTTGAACTATATGATCAGGGTGATGCTGATGACGGCAATTGTCCACCCGGCTGGGTTGATAATGCTATAAAGACAAATGGCTATGGAGAATGGTTGCTTCGTCTCTCAGCAGAAAACTTGCTACCTAAACCGGGAACAATGAAAGTGTACCTCGATGATGGGAATGCAAGTAATGATGAGCTAGAGTTTGCAGTTCCAGGTGACCAAATTCTTGATGAAAACCAGATAGCCTATACACCAATGTATAATGAACAAGCTGAGGGTTTGGATTATTACATAGACTATGACCTTGGTTTGATAGTTTTCCAAAAGAGTATCAATAAGATCTACACAATTGGTATTGCTTATGAAAACATGTTGGATGTATTGCAACCAGCGAATTTTGATGAAACAAGTGATACATTACATGTTAAGGTGATTAGAATTAGAAACCAGTCATATACAGATGATCCATTGGACGAATACTCCAAGTGGACATATCTTGGAATGAACATCTATGACTTAGGGATTAACAATATAAAGAGTGACGGTTTCTCACTTAAAGTTTACACAATTAATGAAGATAATACTCTAAACTATTATGTGCCTGATTTTGTAGAAGACAATGGGAGAGATTCCTATATCGACTATTTAAGGCTTGATAGTAATGGAGATGGCTTGATAAATGGGGATGATAAGACTATTGACCTAAGTGGTGGTTATATCTATTATCCATACATTAAACCATTCTCTCCCTTGGGTGATTCATTGATTTATAAGGATGATCAGGAGAGTGTGGGGAGTGAAGATTACAATATCAAGATGTCAGTTAAGGGTAGTATCAGTAGGGATAGAATAAACCTGAATCAAATCAATATTCTTGAAGGATCTGTAACTGTTAAGGTCAATGGATCCACTCTCTCAGAGGGAATAGACTTTATTGTAGATTACGATATGGGTGAGATTTCCTTCCTTAACTCGAAAGCCAAAGACCCAAATGCAGAGATTGATATTGAGTATGAATTCCGTTCCGGTTTCTCGATAGAGAGAAAGACAATGGCAGGTATGCGAGCCGACTTGGCTATTGGTGATGTTGGTAATATTGGTTCAACCTTCGTTTTCAAAAGCGAAAAGGTAACTGATGAACATCCAAGTATCGGTAATGAGAACTACAATATGTTCCTTGGTGATATTGATGCCAATATCAAGTTTAAACCTGAGTTTATGACTAGCATGGTTGATTTCTTACCTCTTATAAAAACCACAACTGAATCTGAAATTAGTCTTAGTGGTGAAGTTGCCTTCTCGTTTATTGATGTTTATGGCAATTCTAAGACCAAGGCTAAAGAAGCATATATAGATGATATGGAGTCTATCTTGAATCCATATCCACTCGGGATTAGTAGGGCAGTTTGGAACCCGGCAAGTAAACCTGAGGGAGTTACTTCCTCTACAGGTATGATAAACTGGTTCAAACAGCAGAATGTTAGAGCAAGAGATGTATATGATCCTGACACTCTTACTGATGAAGAGGAAAATGATGAAATCAATGTAATGGCAATTAAAATTATTCCCCAAGAGACTGCTACTCGAAGTTGGGGTGGGTTGATGAAGTACATTGGTAATGAGTTGGATTTCTCTGAAATGAAATACATTCAGGTTCTGTTGAAACCAGAAAACTATGAGCCTTCATCACCAATTAATGTTACTATGCATATTGATTTAGGTGACATAAATGAGAACTTCTATACATTTAATGAGATTGACGGTGTGCC
>JAVCCX010000111.1 GCA_030765245.1 Candidatus Zophobacter franzmannii
AATCTCAACCTGTTCTTGAGAAAACACACAGCTGGTTACAACTAAAAATAAAAGTACTAATCTAAATTTCATTTAAACCCCCAATGGAGTATGATTAATGAAAGGGTATGACAATTTGTAAAGTAAAAACTTTAGTAATAACACTATGAGATGTTCTATCTTTGGGTAATAATGGGAGAGTAGGCACTTATTTATAGTCACTCAATTTATTTATATTGACATTCTAACCCTAACTTTTTTTCCTGCATTATTAGATGCATCTGTAGCTCAGTTTGGCAGAGCAGCTGACTCTTAATCAGCGGGTCTAGGGTTCGAGTCCCTACAGGTGTACCACTTTAGAAGGGCTAACGCAAGTTAGCCCTTTTGTTTATAACCAAATACCGTTTCTAATAATTCTATATCATTTATGGATGTTTAGTGATATTTCTGTTGTTTACAACCGTCTGACAGCCATCGAAGAAACTCGCTTTTGACAATTCTACCCACAGAACCCAATTTGAAACTCTTTCTGATCAATTGTTTCTCTTTGGTAGCTAACTTCCCGCATTAGTTCATCAAGAATCACTGTTGCTGATTGAATATCCTTTAGATATATATACTTCTGTTTTACGATATTCAGCATTCCGGGTGTCAAACCATCAAGTCTTTTGATTTTACCCTCATCGATTGATGAAAGATTATCAGCTAACTTCGGGAAATACTGATTAAATAAAACTAATCGTTTATCTGGTTTTAAAGGTGAAAACTTAATCTTCCATTGAAACCTTCTTATTGCAGCTCCATCTATATTTTGCAAAAGATTAGTAGCACAAATCAAAACACCGGGATAATTCTCAACCTGACTCAAAAGCTCATTTGTCTGATTTACTTCCCATGATGCTCTAGCGTTCACTCGTTTCGAAAATAGACCATCAGCTTCATCAAGGAGCAAGATTGCATTACTGTCTTTTGCCTCTTTGAAGCTTTGTGCAATATGCTTCTCAGTTTCACCAACATACTTATCCAAAAGGTCAGACATGTTCTTAACAATGAGAGGCCTCTCTGCAGTCGCTGACATATATTTTGCAAACTCAGTTTTACCTGTTCCAGGCAAACCATGAAGGAGGAATTTTATCCCGGCATCGCCCTTCTCCTCCAACTCATAGTAAGATTGCACTGAAGCTACAGCTTGATCAATGCTACAATCAGTGTTTAGTATTGAAATGTCGTAGTTATCACTTAATGGGACCAAGCTATTACCTGAATTTGCTTTTTTATTACTTAAACTCATCGAACTGTTAAGAAGTTCTATGAGAATGCCAATTTTGAAGTTCCTTTCCCGTTCTCCAACTATAGATTTATAACGCATTAGGGCTGATGTGATGGAACCAAAATCTAACGGATAACTTTTGTACAACACATCGACTTCTGGTTTGCTGACCATCCCACTAAGATTAAACTCTGATATTGCATTCTCCCAAGTTCTCTTTCTCTGTTTATCGGTAGGCTTACCAAATGCTAAGTTATAATCAAACCTTCTGATAGTAGATTTATCGAGATTATCAAGGTAGTTAACAATCCAGATGACATTCTGTTCCTTTACACTATCTAAGAAGCCATTGATTTGCCCTTTGTCAATAGAGCTTCTGAAGTCGGATAACTCTCCCAATATACTTTCAGCTTCATCGATGATTATCAAATCACCTTTCTTAAGAAGATGAATATTTCTTAGAATAGTATAGAGCCTCATTGATGGTTTACAAGTGCTAAGTGAATCCATCATATAAGCTTTCCCTTTTGCGTGTTGGGAGAGGGTTTTAGCAAGCTCAGTCTTACCGGTTCCCGGTTCACCCCGAAAGAGAATGTTAGAGCCTGTTTGCTTTTTAATAAGCCCAAGCATTACAGTTTTCTCAATATCTTTTAAGTCATAACTGTCTAAAGGATAACAATCATCATCCACCTCATACATATCCTCGATACCACTATTAACCTGTGTAAACCCTACGATGTAGTTAGCTAATTCAAAGTCAATCTGCAAACCTGATCTTCTTCCTTTTTCTAGAACATTACTTTTCATAAGAGTAGAAGAGGGGTCTATAGCAGATAAAATCCTACCTGTATTTACTCGTAGTGCCTTTGCGAGATACTTAACAGTATCTAACCATTCTAGTTCATCCATAAACTGTTCAAGATTCTTCTCAAAGCTTACACAACAGAAGAAAGAGATGATTCGTTTCTCAAGTTTGGAAAGGCCATAGGTTTCACTAAGGGGTTTCAGGTTCACAAATTCTGAATCAATTCTAATCTCTTTATTGCATACCTTTGCAAACTCCCTTTTATAGCTACGAAACATATTACCTTCTTTACAGAAAAGGCGAAACAATTGCCTTGCAATATCGTCAATATCCTCAGAATAAATTTCCTCCAAGTCATATTCATTCAAAGAACTTCTATCTACTGCCTCCTTGGTTAAAAACTTGTTAAATAGAGTCTTTCTCTGTTTAGGTGATAAAACTGAAATGGACAGGGAAAGGGCATAACGCTTTTTTACTTTCCAAAGGTCCATATTGATTACGAATTGTTCAACTTTAGTCTGAATTTGTTTTTGGGTTTGCTTTAAATTTACATCGGTAGGTTTGTTCATAACTGACTCCTTCAGGCTTAATCGATTAACAGTAAATCCCTATCAAAATTTATGGGCGTGATGGGGTTGGTGACTTAAGACATGTTCCTATTATACGGATAAATAGGAAAAAAGATGTAATTATTTTCAAAAAGGCTAAACTATTTTTTAACATGCAGCTTTGATTCGTAACGATAAATGAAGATAATCTACTGCATGCCATCATGATAACCATAATGTATTCATAATAACTCCAAGTGTATAGATGGTTAATATTCCTATCTATGACTGTGAGCTAAGTTCAGGTGTGTAGAATGCT
>JAVCCX010000128.1 GCA_030765245.1 Candidatus Zophobacter franzmannii
AAAGGCGTGATGCATGTTCATTATTCACTCATCTCACAATACCTTACAACTAAATGGCTTCTCGATTTGAAAGATGATGATAATTACTGGTGTACTGCTGCTCCGGGTTGGGTTACAGGAACTTCTTATGGTATCATCGGTGCCTGGGCATCTGGTATTACTCAGTGTGTTAATGACATTGGATTCTCTGCTGATGCATGGTACAAGTTCATTGAAAAACACAAGATTTCTATCTGGTACTCAGCTCCTACAGCTATTCGCTCTCTTATGAAAGCCGGAGACGATACAGTTAAAAAATATGACCTTTCAAGCCTAAGACATCTTGCAAGTGTGGGTGAACCACTCAATGCTGAAGCTGTTATCTGGTCAGAAAAGATATTTGGACTTCCTTTCCATGACTCATACTGGCAGACAGAGACCGGTTCTATTATGATCTCTAACTACCCCGGCATGAAGATTAAACCGGGTTCTATGGGTAAACCATTCCCTGGTATCGAAGCATGTGTAGTTGATTCTGAGACATACGAGCCTTGCGGACAAGGTAAGACCGGAATGATAGCTTTCAGACCGGGTTGGCCTGCTATGATGAGGATGTACTGGAATAACGAAGAAGTCTATAATTCAAAGTTTATCAAAGGCTGGTATGTACCGGGTGATACAGCTTATATTGATCAGGATGGCTATTTCTGGTTTATCGGTAGAGATGACGATATCATCAATACCGGTGGTCACCTTGTCTCTCCATTTGAAGTAGAATCAGCTCTTATCGAGCATCCTGCCGTAGCTGAATCTGCTGTTGTCTCAAAACCTGACTTTGTGAATATGGAAGTTGTGAAAGCTTTTGTAACATTGAACCCCGGTTTTGTTGGAGACCCTGAAATGGAATTGAAGATAATGAACTTTATCCGCAAGAGACTTTCTCCCTTGGCTATGCCTCAAGATATTGAATTTGTTGATGGCTTACCTAAGACAAGCAGTGGTAAAATTATGCGCCGTATCCTGAAAGCTCAGGAATGGGGCGAAGATATTGGTGATACATCATCTCTCGAAGATGATTAATACATAGAATAATTAAGGAGATAATTATGGATGCTATACGCGATGCAGTATTAGAATATGTGATAGAAGAGTATATGGAAGATCAGGAAGAGGAAATAACTTTTGATACAGCCCTCATCTCTGGTGGGTATGTAGACTCCTTTTCCATGCTTTCATTGAAACGCTTCTTAGAAACTAGATATAAGATTTCACTTCCTGACAATCGTGCAACTCCTGAAGCCTTCGATACAGTAAATAAAATTGCTGATCTGGTAATGGAATTCACAGCTAATAAATAGGGAGTTAGAATGGCTTATAGTGATAAAATTCGTGCTATCTATGACAACCAGATACAGACCATGGTAGATGGTGGTATCCTCAAGATTGAGAGATATATCCATTCTGTTCAAGACGCTGAGATTGATGTTGAGTTCCCTCCGGGGGCTCCTCTTAAAAGAGTTATCAATATCTGTTCTAATAACTACCTTGGACTTTCAAGTCATCCTGCAGTTGTGAAAGCAGCTCATGAAGGCCTTGACGCTCGTGGTTACGGTATGTCTTCTGTTCGCTTTATCTGCGGAACACAGGATATCCACAAGATCTTAGAAGAAAAGGTTACTGAGTTCCTCGGAACTGAAGATACTATCCTCTTCCCATCTTGTATGGATGCTAATGCCGGTGTATTTGAAGCTATCTTAACTGAAGAAGATGTTATGATCTCTGACAGACTCGTGCATGCTTCTCTTATTGATGGGATCCGTCTTTGCAAAGCAATGACTGATTCTTTCAAACACTCAGATATGAAACATCTTGAGAAGAAACTTATCCTTCATGCTGACAAGAGAGTTAAACTTGTTATCACTGATGGTGTTTACTCAATGGATGGCGATACAGCTAAACTTGACGAGATGGTTGCACTCTGTGAAAAATATGATGCAATGCTCCTCGTTGATGAATCTCATGCCTCTGGTTTTATCGGTAAGACCGGTAGAGGAACACATGAGAAATACGGTGTGATGGGCAAGATTGACCTTATCACTACTACATTCGGTAAAGGTCTTGGTGGTGCGTCAGGTGGTTGTGTTTCAGGTAGAAAAGAGTTAGTAGAACTCTGCCGTCAGAAAGCACGCCCTTATCTTTTCTCAAACACTATCGCTCCTCCCGTTGTTGCAGGTGTTATCAGCGTACTTGATACACTTTCAAAAACAACTGAGCGTCGTGATAAACTGGAAATAAATGCAAACTGGTGGCGTCAGGGCTTACTTGATGCCGGCTTTATCCTTCAACCCGGAGACACTCCAATCGTTCCTGTGATGCTTTTCGATGCTAAGCTTTCTCAGGACTTTGCTGCTGATCTCTTCGCTGAAGGTGTTTATGCAATCGGTTTCTTCTTCCCTGTTGTTCCAAATGGAAAAGCAAGAATCAGAACTCAGATTTCTGCTGCTCATGATAGACACCATCTTGAAACTGCTCTTGCAGCTTTCATCAAAGTTGGTAAGAAATATGACATCCTTGGAAAGACAAAGAATGAAGTGATTGAGATGTACGGACACTAGGTCCTGATACATTCATAATAAATATGTGCCACCCTCAATTCTGAGGGTGGCATTTTCTATAAACATACACCTCTGACTATAGCAAATTGACTATGTAAACGGCATGAATCAGCTTCACAACTGAAGGCAGCTATTTTCATTGACAGTTTAGATTTGTGGAAGGTTTTGGTGCTCAAAATAATTAATTTTGAAAGTATGAGGTGAAGATGCCAAAGAAAATCTATGAAGAGATCCGCGAACAACTCGTCAGCATCAAAGATGCCGGAATGTTCAAGACAGAGCGTGTCTTGAATTCAGCCCAGGGTAATGAGATTACTCTGACAGATGGTAGAATAGTTACAAACTTCTGTGCCAACAACTACTTAGGTCTTTCAAACAATCCTGAAGTTATCAAAGCAGCTCAAAAGACAATGGATGATTGGGGTTTCGGCCTTTCATCAGTTCGTTTTATCTGCGGAACACAAGATATTCACAAACAGTTAGAAGACAAAGTGTCGCAATTCCTGGGAAAGGAAGATACTATCCTATTCTCATCTTGCTTTGACGCCAATGGTGGTGTTTTTGAGCCACTTCTTCATCCTGAGAGTGCTGTTATCTCTGATGCCTTGAACCATGCTTCTATCATTGATGGAGTAAGACTATGTAAGGCTAAGCGTTTCCGTTTTAAGCATTCAGATATGGAAGATTTAGAAGAGATGCTGAAAGCTTCACATGATTGCAAATATCGCCTTATCGTAACAGATGGTGTATTCTCTATGGATGGAGATATTGCAAAACTGAGAGAGATTTGCGACTTAGCAGATAAATATGATGCATTAGTTATGGTTGATGACTCTCATGCTACCGGTTATGTTGGGAAGACCGGAAGAGGAACTCCTGAATATTGGGGTGTTACTGATAGAGTTGATATTATCACAACAACATTTGGCAAGGCCTTAGGTGGTGCTGCAGGTGGTTGTATCTCAGGCCAGAAAGATGTAATCTCCCTTCTTCGTCAACATGCACGCCCTTATCTATTCTCAAACACAATTCCTCCTGCTATCGTGGGTGGAGTCTTAAAAGTATTAGATATGCTTACGAACTCCTCAAAATTAGTCCGCAAAGTTAAAAGCTCAGCTGATATTTTCAGACAAGGTATGATTGACGCAGGATTTGATATAGTGGAAGGAAATACAGCTATTGTATCTGTTATGTTCTATGAAGAGCCTCTTGCAATTAAAGTGGCTGACAGATTACTTGAACTCGGTATCTATGTGATTGGTTTCTGCTTCCCGGTAGTTCCAAGAGGTAAAGCAAGAATCCGTGTTCAAATTTCAGCATCCCATACTGAGAAGGAAGTTCAAGAATGTATTGCAGCCTTTGAAAAAGTCGGAAAAGAGATGAATATTCTGAAGTAAGTAAAGAAAGCTATATAAAATAAAAAAGACCTAATCCCTTGGGATCCGGTCTTTTTTATGTATCCGTCATTGGATGGATACTAGATAATAATGCACAATTCGTTCCATAATATTGTGGTTAGTGGAAAAGTAGGTTCATAATGCATAAATGCTTACCTTCACTTAGTATCTGGAAATGCAAATGTGTACTAATTGTAAATCATTTCAATCTGATCTTCATTATTATCACTCCCTTCTTTATGAGTCTGATTCAACTAAAGACTCATTTAAAGTTACCTATATTTATTTTTGGCTGGACAGAAGATTAGGATTATATTTTAATCGTCTTGTTAGTTAACTTTGCTAAATTCCGATTATGGATAAATTAATATAAATTTTAAAACTATGGTCTCAGAAACCTAACTCGAAGTGGCTTTCATTGAGGAAATGTAACCCAATTACATGTTTCTAATGATGAAAGTCACATTTTTTTATTCCACCTAAATTTAAAGCACCGACTTCACTACTCCCATGATTTCTTACTTCTGATATCCACTCTCATTGTAACAATACAAGAGTTGTTCTTGACAATAAGTATTTCAATAGTTTTATACGGTAAATAATAATATGGAGTTTATTTGAGCAAAAATAGATTAGCCCGGAATATCGGAATGATGTCCTCCTCAGTGTTCCTGAGTAGGATACTTGGCTTGTTAAGAGACCAGGTAATGGCATTCTTCTTCGGGACTACCTTTATCAGTGATGCCTTTAATGCGGCATTCAACCTTCCAAACCTTCTACGGAGATTGTTTGGAGAAGGTGCACTATCGGCAGCATTCGTACCTATCTATAATGAGATTGGGTATAAGCGAGGTAAGGAAGCCCAATTCCAGTTTGCAATGAAAGTCATGCTGATACTCTCAGCCTGCTTGCTTATTTTGACAGGATTAGGAGTTTTACTGGCACCAGTTCTGGTTAGGCTCTTCTTTCCCGGCTTTAATCCTCAAACAAGTGCCCTTACGATAAAACTCACTCGAATACTCTTCCCTTATCTTTTCTGCATAGGCTTGTCATCGACAATGATTGCGATCCTGAATTCACATGATAAGTTCTTTATGACAGGGCTTTCATCCGGACTATTAAATATTGGTTGGATTGGGTTTATAGCTATCCCCCACTTTCTGGGAGTAACAAGTCCCTTAAGATTAATTGTATTTGCTTCCTATGGTGTCATGTTTGGTGGGATCATGCAGATACTAATCAATCTCCCATTCTTAAAACAGCTCGGGTATCAATTCAAGGTTAATCTTAATGACAATAAAGAAGCCATGAACGCATTAGGTAAGAGATTCTTACCAGGTATTATAGGTGTTGGAGTTAGGCAGTTAAACCTGATAGCAGATAACCTTATGGCATCGTTCCTACCATCAGGCAGTATTGCTGCTTTGATGTTCGGAAACCGCTTAATGCAACTTCCTCTCGGTATCTTCGGCATTGCTACCGGTACAGCTGTACTTCCACTCTTCTCACAATACACAGTTGAAGAGAAATGGGATGAACTGTCTAAGAGTGTTAAC
>JAVCCX010000325.1 GCA_030765245.1 Candidatus Zophobacter franzmannii
CAGTTGAGTATGTAATTGTTAGTCCTTTCCCGACAGGAACCAGGTTCGACTCAATATCTGCTACAAGTCCATAAGGATTACTATCCACAGGTCTAAGTTCTGTATCCAATAGAAGTGATGTTGTAGTGATATGATTTGTGGTTATTCTCTCAAACGGTCTTCTTTGTGTTCTGACACTCCTTTGCCTAAGTAAGTCAGTTCCGGGATATGATGTATGGCTATTACTTTCGACAATTTGCTGAGAAGAGAAATCTTTAACAACCCAACCATTGGTGTATAAACCTGCAAGCAGGTTTGGCACATCTTTCGCATAATCTATATCTTCACTATCAAGCCCATTTTTATATACGACCTTCTCCATAAACTCATTACCATACTCTCGTTTTATCAGTTCATAACACGCCTTTCTAACTGCAGCTTCCCTCGCCATGCTTTCTGATAAGATGTACGGGAAATCGCATTCGTAATAGAAATCCGTAATCTGGTTTACCTTTGGCTGTTCAGGACTTGATACCTTATAGATGATAAATACAAGCACCACAGAGACGATAATGATTATTATTCTATGCACTAAAACCTCATTTTGCATTTTGCATTTGAAACTACTTCGCACTACGGGCTATGCGGAAGCCTATATCCCTGTAGCTACTGCCTGATTTAGCACAACTACGACAAGCAATACGACAATGCTGAGTCCGACTGTCCAAACCACCTCCTCGACACAAACGCTTCGAGGCGGTAGTAGCCCCTGTTGGGTTAGTCTGTGAGTCACTACTGTAAAGTCCCACCCAGTCACTGCACCATTCCAAAACATTACCAGTCATATCGTAAATGCCAAGTTCATTGGGATTTTGAGTGCCTACAGGATGAGTTTTGTTACTTGAATTACCATAGTACCAAGCTACTTCATCAATATTGTTACTCCCTGAGTATATATATCCATTACTTTTAGTTCCTCCCCTCGCAGCGAATTCCCATTCTGCTTCTGTCAGTAATCTATATCCATTGGCATTTATGTTAACGATTGTTTTTCCCCCACTCCAAGTGTAGCAAAGTGTCAATCCTTCTGCCTTGCTTTTCTTATTACAATAATCTAATGCGTCGTACCAACTGACTTTTTCAACAGGTTGATTAGTACCTTTCCAATTTGATGGATTACTCCCCATCACTGCTTCCCACTCTGCTTGCGTAACCTCATATTTACCAATATAAAAATCGCTCACAGTAACTGAATGAACAGGTTTTTCATTGTCATCGCCGTCATTACTACCCATTTGGAAGGTTCCTCCAGATACAAAGACAAATCCTTCAGGAACATCGCTTCCCTCTTCCATAGTTATTTGTTCTTGAACTGTCTCATCAGCTGAGAGCGTGAACATTGCTTCATAATTCTTGTATCCATCTGCAGAAGATGTAAGTGTATACTCACCAGTCGGGACATCGATAAATGTTTTTCTACCTGTAGAAGTATAGTACTCTCCACCATCTCCTACAATCTCAACCTTTGCATCATTTGGAATTACTACCACTTGAATAGTTCCTGTTTCAATTTCAGGATATATCTCAATTGTTTCAACACTCTTAGGTTGAAGTGTTACTATCCTAGTGATACTCTCAGCTTTGGGCATTGTAACTTCTATTTTTAAAACTTGTGGAGCTGTTTTTAACTCACTTATTCCACCTATAAAATCTCTTCCATTGATTGTAACTGTCGCATTAGGATGTGTTTTAACAGTGAGTATAGCCCTTATATCAGTAAGCGTGAAGATTTTCTTAGTTTCAGGTTCGACAATAGTTATCTGTTCATTGATTGGTTCGTAATTCTCTTTCTCAATGCGGATGGGATATGTCCCGGCATTGAAGAAACTACTTTTTGGTGTTTTCCCAAACCTTACATTATCAATGTAAACAGTAGCCCCTTCCGGTTCAGTAATTATTTCTACGGTAGCCGGCAAGGCAGGAGTTAACTCGAAGTTGAATGAGTTATTCTTCTCGTTAATCTTTTCCTCAATCTCCTGAGTGCCAAATCCACTTTTAACTACTTTTATTTTTCTTAAACCTGTGCCTATATTCATAGTTAGCATTTTATTGCTTATTTTGCCTTGGGTTACTTCATCTACAAAGACCTCAGCCCCATTTTGATTACATGAGATAAGAACAGGAATATTGGTAACTTTAACATCTCCTGTAAGCTCTAACTGATAAACATCACCGCTCTGAAGTCTCCTAATCCCATAAGAAGATAGAACTACTTCAAACTCTTTAAATCCTGTTGCATTAACAGTTATGTAGCGTTCTCTAGGAGAGACATAGACCTCGAATCTACCAGGATTCTTACTATCTACAGCTCGAACTAAGCCATTCGCGGGACGGAATACCATATCCACATCAAGATCTGTCAGGAATACAATCAGAGCTGCTTGTTCCATATTCTTATCCTGGATGCCTTTAGAGATAATAATCCCGGACTGGAGTTCCGCTTTTCCTTCGATTCGGAGTTGGTTTAATTGGCAATTCAAGATAGAAATGAAAGCAATAAATAGTATTATCAGATATTTTCTCATGTTACACCCTTTTAATAACGATAATATAAACTTGAGGACTGTAATTCCTGTGTCAAGGATTTATCTTCAGCAGTCTTTCGTAAAGCCTGCACCCTCTTAAAACTGCAAGTCTGTAAAGCTTAATAATCTTGATTTCCACTATTCTGCTACTACTATTCCCTATCTCAATTCTTAATTGACCCTTAATAGACACTTAATTGACACTTAATTGACCCTTAATGAAACCACTAAGTTATACACAATTTGTGTATAAGTCTCTATAAACCTTTTTTAAAGTATTGTAATAGAGCCATAATAGGGCATAAAAATGCAATTTAGAGGAAGAGAA
>JAVCCX010000147.1 GCA_030765245.1 Candidatus Zophobacter franzmannii
CACTGGTCGGAGTCTGAATATCGTCATTCCAGTAAAAGTCATAATCCTCAGGAAGTATCATACTAAACTCAACAACTTCTTCGGGATTAATACTGGTAGGAAACCAATATTCCAATGTTTTCAAAGTAAACTCACCTTTATTATCGATGAAGATCTCAGTTGGTGGTTGAGAATAGAGTGAATAATGGATTATAAATTGAAGCTCATCAGCTTCTTTCATCTCGTCAGTAAGGCGCACTTGGAATATATTTGCATTCTCTTTAATATGGTCTACAATCTCAACTGGTACATATTCAGGGAAATCACCCTTAAGGTATCTATCAACTATAAACACATCCTGCCGAACCTTGTTCACAACAACAGAGTTTAGTACTATGTCCTTCTGCATTGCAAAGCAAGCAATTGGCCAATCTTGAACATTTTCAGTTGAGATAGTGAAGACATCCTTCATATTGAGGATATCAACATCCTCTGCGTACTTAATGCAGATCTTATGCGTCTTAACCTGTAACAGTTTAATTGGAAATTTGCGTTTTTTCGGTTCAGTGGTCTTTGCTTTTCCGCAACCAATGAATCCAATGCTACCAATTAAAATTACGAATAATAGAAGGAGTTTAGTTGTAATTTTCATATTTCTTACAATTCTAGAAAATAATTTCGAGTCAAGCAAAATCATCATATAATCCTTTAAATGTTTCGAAGACCTTTTGTAGAGAAGGCATTTGCATCCAAATCAGCAAAATCCTTCCGGTTATATTTAACAACTGCGGCAGCTCCAATCATGGCTGCATTATCCATACAAAGATTTAATGGTGGATAATGAACTTCTGCTCTAATCTTGGAAGCTTCTGTTGTCATTTGAGCTCTTAATTCACTATTTGCAGACACTCCTCCGGCAATGACAATTCTGCTAACTCTTGTTTTCTTACAATAGCTAATTGTCTTCTTTACTAGTATTTCTACAATTGCCTGCTGCAATGAAGCAGCAATATTAGCTTTGTTTTCAATAAGGAACTCTTCGCTTTTGCCTCTAACATAGGTCATTATCGATGTTTTCAAGCCACTAAAACTAAAGTTATAGTTCTCTTTAATATTTAACGCTCTTGGAAACTGATGAAAGTTAGGATCACCCTCTTTGGCTAATTTATCGATAACAGGTCCACCCGGGTACCCAAGTTTTAGCAATTTCGCTGTTTTATCGAATGCCTCACCGGCAGCATCATCAAGAGTTCTTCCAATGATCTCGAAATTGTCCCAGGCATGAAAGTGAACTAATTCAGTATGTCCACCGGATACTACTAAAGCCACAAAGGGGGGGGCTAGTTGGGGGTTCTCTATTACATTGGCATAGATGTGCCCCACCATGTGATTAACCGTTATCAAAGGCAAACCTCTGCTCCATGCCAATCCCTTTGCAAAGGACAGACCAACTAATAGCGAACCTATAAGACCCGGATTAATTGAGACAGCAATTGCATCTATCTCGTCTAACCCAATGTTGGCTTTATCAAGTGCATGATGGGTTAGGCTAACTATATTTTTTAAGTGTAATCGTGATGCTATTTCAGGGACTACTCCACCAAACTCTTCATGCTCAGTTTGCGACGAAACAAGATTAGACAAAACTTCATATTCGTCACTTACCACAGCCACAGAGGTGTCATCACATGATGTTTCAAATGCTAATATATATTTGTTACTTCGTTTCAATTAAGTTAACCTTTTCGGGATTATAATCAAGAAGTTTGATCTCTTTGGGTAATTGAATATCAAGAAACCTTGAACCATCGCTATTCGTAAGACTGTCAGGCTTGATATAGATGTCAGCGACCTTCAAAGTATCTATAATCTGCTTAGGACCAACGATTCTAACAGATGCCCATCTTGGGATTGACTTCAATTTCTCTTCTGTTCTGATAGGCACAAGTGAAAATGTCTTCGAGACTACAGATTGCTCAGGTTTGTCTATTGAGATAAACTTAGTAGTAATAATGACTTTCTCAGATGGGGGAATTAGTTTGATAGTCTCAGTGTCATTGGTTAGCTGTTCATAAGTTATTGGTTCAGTCTCAATTCTCTGAATCCTATCCAGTACTGATTCTGCCCCTGTAATTTCAACAAGTTTAGGCACAAAGTTATAACCATTCTCCGTGAACATACTCTTTGCTTTCTCATTGCTAAATATTATCTTTATAGGGATATTCCTACTGACTAGCATATCAGACTCGATATAGAAATCTACCGGTTCAAATGGAGAAATAGTCAGGTTATCTAAGCGTTTTGATAAGGATAATCTAAAATATTCCCAGGGAATTGATTTCTTATCTAAATCATAATATCTCAGATCTAGTTCAACTACTTTAGCTGTGTTTCTAAAAATTAGGAGGTCGAAGACTTTCCCTTCAACATGATATGGAATACTCTTCTGTGCAAGGCGTGGGTTGGACATCCCGGCTGGGACATTAACAACTTTCACAGGTATATCATGGACAATCTCTTTCACTTGGAATAAGCGGAAGAATACCCAAAAGAGCATTGCTAATAGAATAGATACTATTAAAACTAAATGTGCTTTTCGCATGTTACCCTTTGAGGTTTATACCTAATCTTCTTAATTTCTTATAGAGGGTAGAATAGTCCAATTCCATTAACTCGGCAGCCTTAACAACATTCCCGTTAGTTTTCCTTAGGATGTTTTTAATAAAGTCTGTTTCAAACTGCCCAAGTGCTTTCTTGAATTTAGTTTCGTGAAAATACTGGTTCACGGAATTAGCCGGATACTTTCTATAATTCTCTTTTTTCTTATTGAGGTAATCAAGTATAACTTCATTCGTTATGGTCTTTTCTCTGATCATAATATGCTTACAGAAGTTAAACAGTTCACGAATATTACCATCCCAACTGAAGGTTAGGAGTTCAGGGAGGATATCCATCGGGTTATCAACAACATGAGATGAATACTTAGGAGAATGAGTCTCAAAGAAAGTATTCATTAGAAGTATAATATCAGAGCCACGCTCTCGAAGTGGTGGAAGTGTTAACACATTGGCTTCAATCCTATAGAATAGGTCTTTTCTGAACTTCCCGGTATTTACAAGGTCATGGAGGTCATCATTAGTCGCCATTACTAATCTTGTATCAACCTCTTTCTCGCCTCCCCCAATAACTTGGATATTGCGATACTCAATTGCTCTGAGTAGCTTTGTCTGGACTAATGGGTTTAAAATAGCAACTTCATCTAAAAAGAGAATACCACCGTTAGCTCTTTCAAACATTCCTTCTTTTTTTGTGTCCGCTCCAGTAAACGCACCCTTTTCATATCCAAATAATTCTGATTCAATCAAAGTGTCTGGTATTGCACTGGAGTTCAAGACTTCAAATGATTTTCCGTGACGGGGTGAATATCTACTATAATACTTAGCAGCAACCTCTTTGCCGGTACCAGTTTCTCCAACGAGAATCACATCTTCATCAGCTCTGGCATATCGTTTTATATCATCTCTAAGTTTCTTTATGGCATCACATTCCCCAACAAAATAAGCATTAGGGTCATACTTAGATTTAAGAGATCTGTTTTCTAGTTGTAGTTTGTAGGCTTTTTCTTCTTGAATTTTTAGTCTAACTGCATTTTCAACACTAAGCAAGAGATGATGGAGCTTAAAGTTAACACCTTTCTCAACATAGTTGAAGATGTTAAAATTATTAACTCTCTCAATCTGCTCCCTTTCACTCATCGCAGAAAGAACAATAATCTTGGGTTTTTTCTCTTCTCTATCGTAGAGATTTTCCAAAATTTCCAAACCGTCTAATGGACTATCTTCCAAAAATATATCTAACAGAATCACATCAGGTTCAAAATTATCGTACACTCTGAAGAAATCTATACTATTGAAAGCAGTATCCACATCATAGTTATTCTTTACTAACACTTTCTTTAACTGTTGTGATAGAATATTATCATCTTCGACAATGAGTATCTTAGCCCTCATTCCAGACTCCTCTGTAATTTTTTCCAATTATTGAAAATTTGCCAAAATAGTCAAGTCCTTTATTAAGTTAAACAACAATATTGAAGATAATGGAAGGACTATTCTAAGAACAATAAATTAATCACCTTAGTACAGTGATCACTCTTTAATAAATATTACTTGCCAAGAATCAAATTTACAATTAATATTGGCTTATATTTATTAACAACAATGTAATCAGAAAGATTTACAATTTAGAGGAGAATAAATGAAAGAACAAAAGAAACAACTTAATGTGAAAATTGATGAGAAAATAGGTGAGGGAACATATTCTAATTTCTTCATGATAACTAATTCTCCTGCAGAGTATATTCTCGACTTTGGAATACTTATGCCGGGACTGCCTTCAGCTAAAATAGTTAGCAGAATCTTAACTACACCACAGCATGCAAAGCAGATGATGCTCAATCTCCAGAAGAATATAGAAGCATATGAAAAACTAAATGGAGAGATTAAGGTTCAAGGTCAAACTGAGCATAATAAGCAGATTGGATTTACAAAAAACTAAACCTAGTTTAATTAAATGTATTAGGTCTTCTCTTTGGAGGAGACCTTTTTCGGATCAATAAAAAAAGCCCCATAAAATGGGGCTTAAAGTGTGGTGGACCCAAGAGGAGTCGAACCTCTGACCGTCCGGTTATGAGCCGGAAGCTCTACCAGCTGAGCTATAGGTCCGTTACAATATCAGTTAAGATAAACTTTAATTCTACTCCAATCTGTCAAGGATAATTCGGCGATTATTCCTTCACATTGAAGTTACGGAAGAACTCATGCAACTGCTGGCTTCTGGTCGGGTGTCTCAACTTTCTTAGAGCCTTGTCTTCAATCTGTCTAATCCGCTCTCTGGTAACTCCAAAGATGTGACCAACTTCTTCAAGGGTTCTGTGGAATCCATCATCTATACCAAAACGAAGTCTGATAACTTTCTCTTCACGAGGAGTGAGGGTTTGAAGTACCTCATCAACCTGTCTTTTAAGAAGTGTTCTTTCAGCCATACGCTCTGGTGTAATAGTCGATTTATCTTCAATAAAGTCACCTAAAATACTATCTTCATTGTCATTACCGATTGGTTTATCAAGAGATACCGGTTCTTTAGAGATTGAGAGAATACTCTTAACCTTTTCAACAGGCATATCAAGTGCTGCTGCGATCTCTTCAGGATATGGGTCTCTACCCAGTTTCTGCATCAATCTACGGCTTGTACGGTTGATTTTGTTGATTGACTCAATCATATGTACAGGAACGCGGATAGTTCTCGCCTGGTCAGCTATGGCTCTTGTAATAGCCTGTCTAATCCACCAGGTTGCATAGGTACTGAACTTATAACCTTTACGATAATCATATTTTTCAACCGCTCTCATGAGTCCTGTATTTCCTTCCTGAATCAGGTCAAGGAAATCAAGCCCACGGTTGTTATATCTCTTTGCAATACTGATAACAAGACGGACATTCGCTTCAATCATATCATTCTGAGCTTTCTCTTTCATCTTTTCACCGCGACTAATCTCGCGGGATAAGAAGATAAGCTCATTTGCTGTCATTCTTGTTTCAAGTTCAACTCTTCGAATCTTTCTTCTGGCATTCTTAATCTTTCTAAGAGTTTCTATAAAGAGAGTAGGATCAACATTAGTTTCACCTTTAACTTCTAAAAAGTCTTCATCCGATTTCTTTGCCCTTCTACCGAAAGTACAAATCTCATCGATAGTATAGCGTTTGATGCGAGTAAGGTCACTAATGGCCTTATTACTCTCCTCAATTCTATCCACAAGACTCTTAACACGATACACCATACGCTTAATTAGCTTATCATTGAATGAAAGTGAGCTATAAAGAGCAACGATTTTAACTCTACGAGAGTTTATCTCCTCTTCACGAGCAGCAGTACCTGTATCATCATATTCAGTATTATCAAGAATCTCACCAATCTCGTTGAAATAGGTTTCTGATTCTGTTAAAATCTCATCAAATGTTGTAATAAGCTTCTCATCTTGAGACTTATCCATCCAACTACCAAGTTCCATCTTAAAGATTTGGTCTAAGCGAACTCTCTTCTCTTTAAATCTATAGAGGAAGTTGTACATCTCACGAAGAGTACTACCTGACTTATAGACATTATGAGTAATCATCTTCTGAGCAGTCTCAATCTTCTTCGCTATTCTAATCTCACCTTCACGGTCAAGTAGAGGTACACGACCCATTTCACGGAGATACATCCTCACAGGGTCGTCATAATATCTTTTTGACTGATATTTCTTTGTCGGCGTTGGCTTCTTTGTTGATGAACGCTTGGTTATTCTCTTTTCAGTCTCATCAATAACTTCAACACCCTCTTCATTCAATTGAATAATGATGTCATCAATCTTATCTAGAAAGATAGGACTATTAGGTAATATCTCATTAATCTGTTTGAAGGTAATATAGCCGTTGTCTTTGCCTAACTCAGCCAGTTTCTTAACGCAATCGTTGTAACTAAGCATTAATGCTCCTTAGTGTAAAGTCTTACCGATCACTTGTGCTCCAAGTAACCGTATCTGGGTGCGTATCTCTTTCTTCTTCTTATACAGCTCCTGATTATCAGGTGACTGCAATAACTGATCACTCACAATTATAAGTTCTTCCAGTAATTTACGATGTTTCATCTCAGTGATGAACTTATCTATGTCGGTTGACGGTGAATCTTCATAAATAAGCTCACTCAATTCATTTCTTATATCTTCATCCTCAGTCAAATTCAAAATCGCTGAGGGTGTGCTAATCTCAATAACTCTCTCATAATTCTTCTCTATGAACTTGAAAAGTCGTTTATACTTCTCTACATAGAAATAGGTCTCATCAAGCTCTTCTAATATATGTTCGTATAATTTGCTATGAATAGCAAGAATTAATACGAATTTTTCTTCAGTATATTTACTAACAGAAAAAGGTTCTCTCGATTTCTTAACATCAGTACGAAACCTAGGTCTATTCTTCTTCAATCCAACTCTAATAGAGCTTTCTTTCACCTTAAAACTTTCAGATATCTCCTTGACAAGCAAGTCTTTTGCTATCTCATCCGAGATAGTATTTAAGACTTGAAGTAATTCATCGATTCGCGTCTTTTTGTCAAGTTTTATTTTGGGTGAAGAAGAGTAGAAATCAATAAACGGCAACGCTTTATCGATTAACCCATCAAAGCTCTCTTTTCCAAATTTTAGCAAGTAACTATCAGGGTCTTCTCCCTCAGGCAATTCAATAATATTTACTTTATATCCAAAGCCTAATGCTATCAAGGAACCACGAAGTGCTGCTTTCATACCGGCATCATCACCGTCGTATGCCATATACAGTTTTTTAGTGAACTGCTTTAGTATTTTCAACTGATCATCTGTTAATGCAGTTCCGAGAGAGGCAACACTATTTGTGTAGCCAGTACTATACAGTCTGAGAAAGTCCATATAACCTTCACAGATGATTGCATAGTCCATCTTACCTATGTCAAACTTGGTTAGGAAGAATCCGTATAGTTCTTTCCCTTTTGTATAAATATCAGTGGTCGGTGAATTTATATACTTACCACCCATCTGCTCTTCATTCAGTTTTCTGCCACCAAAAGCAACAACCTTACCTGAAGAGGAGTGAATTGGGAAGATAAGTCTTTCTCTGAAAAGGTCATAATGACCGTTATTGTTTGAACCAAACAACCCCGAAGCTTTCAATATATCTGCTCCGTAATGCTTATTGAGGAGATGGTTCTTTAGTCCGTTAAAACTATCCAGCGCATAACCAATATCGTAATTCTTTATTGCATCTCTGGTAATGCCACGCTTCTCTAAATATACTATAACCTCTTCACCGAATTTGTTGAGATTATTTACAAAATATCGTTTAGCATCATCATAAACCTGAAGCATCAACTGATTCTTAGTTTTGATAACCTTAGTTTTTTTCTTCTCTTCCGCAACTGTTATTCCGGCTCTTTCAGCTAATTTCTTAACAGCCTCAATGAAAGAGATATGCTCATATTCTTGTACAAAGGTAATTGCATTTCCACCTTTACCGCATACAAAGCATTTGAATATCTGCTTTTTATCGCTTATCATCATAGATGGATGAGAATCATCATGGAAGGGGCATTGGGCTTTAAAGCTTGAACCACTCCGTTTTAGGGGTATGTAACTACCGACAACATCAACGATGTTATTAGCCTGTCTGATCTCCTCTATAAGGGCTTGATCCATTATTTAAGTACCACA